>JADGCO010000055.1 GCA_015228935.1 Magnetococcales bacterium
TGGTTCATCTTCAAACAAGGCCATGACCACCAATGTGGCAATACCCTACCAGGACCTTGTCCTGGACTTGTCGGAGAACCAGCTTCCTGAAACTCCATGTCAGAAGATTCCATACCCATGGTCGAAAGGATGGTCATGGCCGAGAAAATTTTGTACGTTATCCACATTTGGCTGTGGAGCGTTGACTTCAGATAGGTTACATGGCGTGGATAACTTGCCAATTTCTTCATACAGTCCAAAACAATCCCCAAAGCATACAGGGAAATCAAGTCTGATCATCCACTTGTTATTTGAAAATTAATATAAAAATTTCAATAAGATAGGCAAATTATCCACAAATTCACAGTCATCTGTTTCAACGATTTTCTTTTTAAAGATTTAAAAAATAAAAAAAGAGGTTTGTTTTGTTTCAGGTGGTCATCCGATCAAAACTGTAAAATATTAAAATTTTATCAAGAAGACCAAATAATTAAATTATAAATATTGAATCAGATGAACGATTAATTAATATAAAATTATTTAAATTATTACGTTAATTATTATAATCCGAATTTTTAAATTATATTGGTACAGAATACCCAATTGCATAATGAACGTCATTGTTTAATGAAACAAACGCTTTATCTAATATTCTTACCCATTTTTCTTTTTGATTGATACTAAATTTTAGAGATCCATCTATTGAAGGCATGGCGACATCGGTATGTTCATAACGAACTCGTAAAATAAAAATTCCTTTCTTACCTAAACGCTGAACCATAAAATGTGCTGAAATATTAATATTAAATTGTTTCGCCCATATTTTTAAATAATTCATTTCTTCTTCACTAAGTACATAAAGAAGGTATTGTTCAATAGCAATATCTCTATTTAGATTATTACTAGAAAGGAGCGTTAAACGCCGATCTTGCTGAGAAGTAATGAATACTGTTCCAGTTTTTTTATCTCTGGACATGACCTGTGAAGCCAAAGCCGCAGCAGAACGGCGTCCAGCGGCATTGTGGTAAAAATTAAAATATTCAAAAAATTTTTTTTCAAATTCATCTATAAATTCTTCGCCACGTTCATAAAGTCCTTTTTTTAAATAATTAAGATGAATACCCAAACTGCGCAATGCGCTATCTGTTAAACGTTCAATTTTAACGTGAAAATGTGTCAATTGGAATTGACGAGTTTTACATTCCTCAGTTGCTTTTTTCTGGATCAGGAGGCTGAAATCCAGCGGCATGAGTGCGCGCAATAAAAATTCGAAACGTTCATGATTTACAAGACGATATGCATGATCATAATCTTTCAAAGCAGGGAGACCGGGAGCCAGCGAAGCAATATTTTTTTTATTGACTTGATTGTTTACCCGGCAACGAAAGTGCTTGCGCAACTTTTCCGACATTTCGCCATCCATGAGGACGATCAGGGCGTTATTGTGGATTTTGTACTCCTTGGTCGTACCCATGGCACCCGGTCGCAAGGAGGCTGGCGCAACGAAAGGGTATGGTTGCTTGTATCTTTGAAATTTTAGATAGGAGTCGACGAGTGTATATTGGACCAATTGTTGCGTCAGGCGATGGCGGGTGACTGCATAGGAATTCAGCCGTTGCGGGGTAGAAATATCTGAATTCAAGTGGATCAAATTGAAGTGATTTTGCAAGTCCATGGGTGGAAACTCGACCAGGTGAAAAAAAACGTTCTACAAAATAACTTGAAAAGTGCATAAAGGGCGCACATACAGGAATAAAGCACCGAACTGACAAGGAATCAAGGAGTTTATTCAGAAATGGTCAGCCTGACGGAGATTGAGAATTTTTTGGGACAAACATTGCGTGTTGATGCAATCGCTGATCATCTTCCGAATGGCGTACAGGTGCGAGGGCGAGAGAGAGTCAAAAAAATTGTTACTGGTGTTTCAGCGAGTCAAGCCCTGTTTGAAGCGGCCGTGGCAACCGATGCGGATTTGGTTTTGGTGCATCATGGCATGTTTTGGGATCAGGATTCACGGGTTGTGGAAGGCAGTCTCAAGTCCAGACTGCAAATTTTATTGACTCATGATTTGACCTTGATGGCTTATCATCTGCCATTGGATTGTCATCCCGAGTTGGGGAACAATGCCTGTATTTTGCAACGGCTTGGTCTGGATCCTGTTGAACCTTTTGGTCGATATCATGGGACGGCGCTTTCTTTTGTTGGAGTTTGTCGCAATCCCTTGCCGTTGGTGGTGTTTCAAAATCAGGTACGGGAGTTGTTTGGCGGGGAACCATTGGTGCTTCCATTCGGGCCTGAACCTGTACGGCGTATTGCAGTCTGTAGTGGGGCAGCGCCGGCGTTGATTCATGAAGCACGTCAATTGAAGGCGGATCTTTTTTTAACAGGGGAGGGGACCGAGTATATTTACCATGTTGCACGTGAGGAAAAGTTGCATTTCATTGCTGCCGGACATCATCGAACGGAAAAGTTTGGTGTGCAGGCAGTCGGTGAATTGCTGGCGGCTCGGTACGGTGTTCAGCATCAATTTATCGATATGGCGAATCCCTTATGAATGTGACTTCAATGCAAAATTCTGATTGGCAGATCGATGGGTCCACTCGCATTCTGGGTGTCATTGGTGATCCTGTCATGCATTCGCTTTCCCCGGCGATGCACAATCTGGCCCTGAGTTACCTGGGGGTGAATGCCCGTTATCTGGCGTTTCACGTGAAACCATCACACCTGAATGATGCCGTGCGCGGCTTTGTGGCCCAGGGTGTGCTGGGATTCAACTCCACCCTGCCCCACAAGGAGGCACTCCTGAAATTGATGGATTGGGTGGATGATGAAGCCATGCTCATGGGAGCCGTCAATACCGTTCGAATCGAACCGGATGGCCGATTGTTGGGTTATAATACGGACGCCTATGGCTTTCAAATGGCCATGGAGATGAATTTTCCCAAACACATGCTGGGAGCTGAGGTTGTTGTGCTGGGGGCAGGAGGTGCAGCACGCGGGGTGGTGACCGGCCTGGCAAATGGGGGGGTGCAAAGAATCACAGTGGCCAATCGAACCCTGAGTCGGGCGGAACATTTGCTTGATTCGTTGACCGGACCCAATCTGGCCAGAGTGGATCGTCGTGCCACCCCCCTGGAACCTCACAAACTTTCCCTGGAAACCTGCAAGCTGCTGGTCAATACGACCAGTGCCGGCATGCATGGGGAGAGTTTCCAGGCCGTGGATCTGCACCGATTGCCACCGGATGCCGTGGTCGTGGACATCATCTATACGCCGGCAAGGACTCCGTTCCTGCAGGCTGCTCAAAATCGGGGTCTCAAAATTTTAAACGGCCTGGACATGTTGGTGCATCAAGGAGCGCGTTCCTTTTATATCTGGACGGGTCAGCAAATGCCGGTTTCCCGGGTCAAAGATTATTTGGAACGATTGCTGAATTCATGAATTCGTCCTGTTACTGTATGGAGGTATCATGTATTGGCAACTGGAATTGTTGCTTTTTATTCTGGGAGCCATTGTCGGCAGCTTCCTGAATGTGTGTATTTACCGTTTGCCACTGGGACAGAGCATTGTGTTTCCAGCGTCCCACTGCATGGCGTGTGAAACGCGCATCCATTGGTATGACAACATACCGGTACTGGCTTGGCTTTGGTTGCGAGGTCGTTGTCGGCACTGTCAGGCGCAAATTTCCATCCAGTATCCCATCGTGGAAACTTTGGCTGGAGTCCTGGCGGTCATTGTTTATTTCAAATTTGGCTTGACCAGGGAGAGTCTGGCTTTGTTGGTCCTGGGATATGCCTTGATTGTTCTGACCATCATCGATTTGTACCATTATATTTTACCGGATGTCATCACCAAGCCGGGAATTGTGCTGGGCATGCTTCTGGCTATGCAGCCATTGGTGGGACTGCCTCCTTTGGGATCACCTTTTGCCACGTTGCAGAATGCAGCCATCGGTGCTTTTTGGGGGTATTGGGGTTTGTGGCTTTTTGCCTGGCTTTTTGAAAAAATCACCGGGAAGGTGGGAATGGGGATGGGGGATGTCAAGCTTCTCTCCATGGTCGGTGCCTGGTTTGGTTGGCAGGCGCTGCCTTTTACCTTGTTTGGGGGTGCTTTCCTGGGGAGTATTGTGGGGGTCTTGTTGATTTTGTTTGCCAGGCATGATCGATCCCAGCCGATTCCTTTTGGTCCGTATTTGGCGGGGTCTGCCTGGCTTTATGTGCTTTATGGGGATGTATTGACTGACTGGTATTGGCAGAGGTTTGTGGTGGGATGGCCGTAAGAAAGAAAAAAAAGGAATGAAAAAAAAGAGGGGGTTTGGGGGATTCATCCCCCAATGGGGTCTGGGGCGAAGCCCCGAAAAACTTTGAATGAAAAGTGAGCCATGATCATCCATTTGGCCACGATGAGTGCTTTTGTTCGGAAAACTTGCAATACATCCGACTTTTGGCGCTGAACAACGCGCCAAGAGTCGGACCATGGCCCGCCCCCTGGACTTTTTTTGCAAACAGCGCAAAAAAAGTCTGGGAAAAGGGGGGCGTAAAAAAAACAGCATGGGGCTCCGCCCCATACCCCGCCAGGACTCTGTCCTGGACCTGTCCGGTCGCCACCCCCCTGGACCCCGTTACAGAATGGCCGAAACGATTGGCCGATAAAAAGGGCAAAAAAAAGGCATGAATAAAAAGAGGCCATCCATGTACATTCTGGGTCTGACAGGTTCAATGGGATGCGGCAAAAGCAGTGTTGCCCAACTGCTGGTTGCCCGAGGAGGATACCTCCTGGATTCCGATCAAATGGCCAAAGAGACCCTGACCATGGGTAGTCCCGGATACCAACAAGTGGTCCAACGGTTCGGCCATGAAATTTTGGGTCCTTCAAGGGATGTGGATCGTGGGCGATTGGGAGCTGCGCTGCAAGAAGACCCCAACGCCTGGTCTGACCTGGAAGCCATCATACATCCGCATGTCCGCCGCTTGCAGGCGGAAACCATTCTCCGCCATTCGCAGGAAAATTTGGCTGCCGTGGTTATTCTGGATGAACCGCTTTTGTTCGAAACCGGAGGAGATGCATTGTGTGATCTGGTTTTGGTGGTGGCCTGTGGTGACCGGCAACTGGATCGTCTGCGACAACGGGGAGGGAGTGTTGTCACGGAGGTTCAGAAGGCAGCCATGGCCCGGCAGATGCCAGAAGAGGAAAAGTGCCGACGTGCGGATCGCGTCATTGACAATCGTGGATCCCTGACCGACACCACCCGGCAGGTCGATGAATTTTGGGCTTGGTTGGGCTGCCTGGCGACTCGTGCTGTCGAGCAGGCTTGGCCTGTAAAATGGGCGCGATTCATGTAACAATCTGGCATCTCATTCAAACCGTGTCCGCTTGGCAACAGTCAGTCCCGCTCTTTCATCCGGTTTTTTTGGGAAAAAAGTAACTGTTCATCATCCGGCAACGAATCGGGGTCCAGGGGGCTGGCGACCGGACAGGTTTTTTTTTCAATTTGTTTACTTGCGAGTCACCCATGCCGTTTGCAGCATATCTTGAATTTCTCCGACAACGTCAGGCCACCAGCCGGTTGCGCACTTTGCGTTCCATGACGCCCCTGCCTGATGGGCGCGTGCGGGTCGGTGATCGGGAATTGATCAATTTTTCGACCAATGATTATCTGGGATTGGCCAGTCACCCGGAGCTGATTCAACGCAGTCAGGCCTGGACTGCCCGCTGGGGTGCCGGTGCCCGGGCTTCCCGTCTGGTCTGCGGCAATCTGGAGATTTTTGCCGAGGTGGAATCCAAACTGGCAGCCGGAAAAGGTTCTCAGGCAGCACTGGTGTTCAACTCGGGATATCAGGCCAATACCGCCATTCTGGCTGCCCTGCTCGATCCCCAGATTCTGGGCACGCATCCCCTGGTCTTTGCTGACCGCCTCAATCATGCCAGCATGCATCATGGCTGTCGGGCCGCCGGAGTCCGCCAGATTCGTTACCGACACGGCGATCTGAATCATCTGGAAGATTTACTGATCCGTCACCGTGATAAACCCGGTCCTCGTTTCATTCTGACGGAAACTGTTTTCAGCATGGATGGTGATCAGATCCATGTGGGGGATCTGGTCACTCTGAAAGAGCGTCATGGTGCGTTTCTTTACCTGGACGAGGCCCATGCCACAGGTCTGCTGGGTCCGAACGGTTTTGGGTTGTCGGCAGCCTTTCCTGGACAGGTGGATCTCGCCATGGGCACCTTCAGCAAGGGATTGGGCAGTTTTGGGGCCTATGCCGCCTGCTCGCGGGAGCTGGTTGAATTTTTGCTGAATTATTGCGGTGGCCTGATTTACGCCACGGCCCTGCCTCCCGGTATTCTGGGAGCCATGGATGCTGCCTTGGATCTTTTGCCTGGTTTGGAACCATTGCGGTACAAGGTTCTTGCCCATGCGGCACGTTTGCGTGAGGCCATGCATGCGGCTGGCCTGGATACCGGCCTTTCCTCGACGCAAATCGTTCCGGTCGTCACCGGGACCGATACCGCTGCCCTGAGCCTGTCACAACAATTGGAAGCCGCTGGCATGCTGGCGGTGGCCATTCGTCCTCCGACCGTACCGAACGGAGCCAGCCGCATCCGTTTTTCCCTGAGCGCTGCGCATCGCGATTCCGATCTGGCCATCCTGTGCGCCATGGCCCCGGAAATGGCCCGCACCTTGCGGGGAGGTTCCACGTGAAACCGGAACTGGTGTGGATCCATGGTTGGGCCTTGGGTGCAGGCATGTGGCGTGGCATCACCCGCCATCTGCCCCACTGGTCACATCAATTGCCGGATCTGGGATTTTTTGCCAAACCCGCTCCCCTGAAAATTCCGGATGCGCCCTGGGTGGGAATCGGTCACTCCTTGGGATTTCTCTGGCTATTGGAGGAGCTGCGCACATCGCGTCTTCCCATGACCCATTGTCAGGGTCTGGTCAGCATCAACGGGTTCAGCCGCTTCCATCGGGGTCCCGATTGCATCCATGGAGTCAGCCCGCGTATTTTGAATTCCATGGCGGCTCGCTGCCTGGAAAATCCGGAAAACCTGTTGCAGGAGTTTCGACAAAATGCCGGACTGCCCCAGGATCTTGGTCCCGTTCCCATGGCAACCCTGGATCGGGATCAATTAAGCCTTGGCCTGCAATGGCTCGGTACGTGGGACAACAGGCCCCTCCTGGCAACCTGGAACCGGCCTCTCCTGGTTCTGGCCGGATCTGCCGATGCCATCGTCACCCCTGAGCAGACCCGGGATCTTTTCGCTCACCACCCTAAAGCCATGCTGCACTGGCTGGATGGGGGGGGGCATATGCTGCCCTTGACCAGGCCTGCCTGGTGTGCTGAACACCTGGTCCGTTTTCTTGAGGTGGAAGTATAAATGGCTTTGCTCCAGACCCCACTGGGTGGCTCCTGTTCCAGACCCCACTGGGGCTTCGCCCCAGACCCCACTGGGGCTTCGCCCCAGACCCCATTGGGGGATGAATCCCCCAAACCCCCTCTTTTTTTTCATTCGTTTTTTTTATAAGCTCCTTATGAAACCCTCGCGTAAAATACAGATTGCCACCGCTTTTGCCGCAGCGGAAACCTATCACACCCGGGCTGCTGTCCAGCACCAGGTCGCCACACGTCTTGCCGGCCACCTGCACACGCTTTCTCTGCCTTCTTTACCCCGAATTCTGGAACTGGGTTGTGGCTCGGGGTTTCTCAGTCAACATCTCTGCCGGCAGTGGCCGACAAGTCGCATCCTGCTGACCGATATTGCCTTGCCCATGGTGTTACGCAATCAGGCCACATTGGCCGGTCAGCTTAACAAAAGCTCCCATGTGGTCATGGATGGCGAACATCCTGCCGTGGGTCCAGGCTGGGACCTCATCACCTCCAGCATGACCCTGCAATGGTTCGAAGCGCTGCCTGCTGCCTTGCACCACCTGGTCACCTTGTTGAATCCTGGTGGTTGGCTGGTCTATGCGACACTGGGGCGGGATACGTTCCATGAATGGCGGCAAACCTGCGACCGGTTTGGTGTGCCCTGCGGGACCCCTCTCTATCCAACCTGCCAGCAAATGCAAGCCATGTGGCCTGCATCCGGAACGGGAAACATCACCGAAGAGCATATCCGCACGGAATATCCACAACCTCTCACCTTCCTCCAGGATTTGAAACGACTCGGTGCCCATCAGGCGGCACCCAATCACCGTCCGGTCGCAACCGGCCAGATGCGCCGCTTGTTACGTACCAAAGGTTCAGAACCCGGATTTTCCGTGACCTATCACGTCTTGTATGGTTTCTTCAATAAAGGAAATTGAGGCATGAACAACGATTTCTATGCTGAATTGACCCGCCTCTCCCTGGCTGGCACAGCAATTCCGCACCACGACGCCCTGCGCATCCTGACCGATCCGGATGTGGAGCTGCTGCCGCTCATGCATGCAGCCTATCAGGTGCGGGCACACCATTTTGGACGCAATGTACGGGTGCAAATCTTAAATAATGTACAAAATGGCTATTGTTCAGAAGATTGTAATTATTGTGCCCAGGCCGCCGGCAGTGCGGCCAACATCACCAAATTTCACCTCAAGCCGGACGCGGAAATTCTGGATGGAGCCAAAAAAACCTGGGAAGCCGGTGCCTTTCGCTACTGCATCGTTCTCTCCGGGCGTGGACCCGACACCAGCCGGGTGGCCCACATGGCCAGCCTGGTTCGGCAGATCAAGAAACAATGGCCTGTGGAGGTGTGTCTGTCAGCGGGATTCATCGACGGGGATATGGCCCAAACCCTGAAGGATGCCGGCCTGGATCGCTACAATCACAATCTCAATACCGCCGAAAATCATTACGGCAGCATCTGCACCAGCCACAGCTATGCCGACCGCCTGCAAACCCTGGAAACCGCCCGCAAAGTAGGTCTTGAGGTGTGCAGCGGCATCATCATCGGGATGGGTGAAGCCCCAGCCGAGGTGCTGGAAGTGGCCATGACCCTGCGTCGATTGCAGGCACGCTCCATTCCCGTCAATTTTTATGTCCATATTGACGGGGCGCGGCTCGGAGCCATCAATGCCCTGACACCACAATATTGTCTGCGCGCCCTGGCCTTGTTTCGCTTCACCAATCCAGATGCGGAGATTCGTGCCGCCGGTGGTCGCGAAACCAACCTCCGGACCCTGGAAACCCTGGCGCTCTATCCGGCCAATGCCCTGTTCAGCGAGGGGTATCTCAACACCGGAGGCGATACGACCGCCAAGACGGTGCGCCTGATCGAAGAAGCTGGTTTTGTCGTGGAACGGATTGAAGAGAAAGACGAATAAAGAACCGGCTTTGTTCATTCCCTCTCGATCAGGTATCCGACGCCGCGAACCGTCCGAATGCGCCGCCGGCCCAGTTTGCGGCGCAAATGGTGGACGTACACCTCCAGAGTGTTGCTTTCCGCGACAATTTCCTGGCCATAGACCGTTTCTTCCAGGCGGTGTTTCGGAACCACGCGCCCCGGACTTTCCATGAGCATGTACAGCATTCTGAATTCCATTTGGGAGAGGCGCACTTCGGCACCATCCAGGACACATTTGCGTTCCAGAGGGTCTAAAACCAGGGATCCCAATTGGAGAAGTTGATTGCCTCGCCCGCGAAACCGGCGTCCCAAAGCCCGCATTCTTGCAAGCAATTCTTTGAATTCAAAAGGTTTTATCAAATAATCATCCGCGCCGCAATCCAGTCCCTCGACCCGATCTGCAATCAGATCGCGTGCCGTGAGCAACAACACCGGGACATATGTTTCCCGGGCGCGTAAATTTTTCAAAACGTCCAATCCAGACATGCCGGGCAGGTTCCAATCCAGAAGCAGAAGGTCGTATTTTTCTTCCCGCAAAATGGCATCGGCGTGCCGACCATTGACCAGCCAATCGACAACAAACCCAGCCGATCCTAATGCTTGACGCAATCCGTCTCCCAGAATAGCATCGTCTTCCACCAACAACACGCGCATCGCCAAAACCCCTTGACCCTGGATGTCCGACACCCACTCCATTCTGAAACTTTCCGGTCATAACCGGCCATCATTTAAAAAAATAAACAATTTTCATTTAAAATCGCACACCCCCCCCCCGCTGCCATCACCACACCACACCACCACGCCACTCTGTTTTGCTCTCGATTTCCAGGTTACACATCGTTGCATATCTGACCTTGGAGTCAAAGTTACACGAAAAAATTCCATTCAACATTAAAAAAAAAGTCCAAGCCGACGAATAACCTGTACACTGTCCCATTCCGATATTTTTCAAACTGCAATCCCAAAATCGACGTGGTCCAGCAATGAAGAGCGATGGGAATTTTTTCACAACAAATTGTAATCATTCAAAAAAAGGCCTGTTTGTCACCGGCACGGATACCCATGTTGGCAAAACCGTGGTCAGCGCTTGGCTGCTGCGTCGCCTGCACGGATACTATTGGAAACCAATCCAGGCCGGATTGGAAGATGAAACCGATACCATGGCGGTGCAACGCATTTCGGAGTTGCCCGGGCACTATTTCATTCCCTCCCGCCATCTGCTGCACCTGCCCCGTTCCCCGCATCTGGCCGCCGCCCGGGAAAATCTCACCATCCATTTGCCGGATTTTCATCTTCCCGATCTTCCTGGCCCGCTGGTGGTGGAGGGAGCCGGAGGGGTTTTGGTGCCCTTGAATGCCACCACGCTCATGGTGGATCTCATGGTTCACCTGGGTCTGCCCGTGGTGGTGGTTGCTCGCACATCCCTGGGAACCATCAATCACACCCTCATGACCCTGGAGGCGTTACGCAGCAGAAATCTGCCCCTGGTCGGCGTCGTCCTGAATGGCCCACCCGATCCCGACAACCGGGACGCCATTGCCCACTATGGACAAGTCCATATTCTGGCTGAAATTCCCCGCCTGGAAACCCTGACCGGAGCTGAATTGGATCGGGTTGCCCGGCTGGAGCCTTGCGGAAATTCCTGGATTGAGTCACTTACGGCTACAAATAAATAACTTGATGGCATTAAAATTGCTTGAACTTAATTTTCGGGTTGGGGAGAAAACTCTTTATCCTTGATATGTTACCAAATTTACGAGTACCAGGATGATCCCCGCGCACCGTCGTTTAACACAGGGCAAGTGTGTTTGGGGAAGCAATATTTGTTATTTTAATATATAATAAGGAAGGTTCGGCTGTTTTATATAAATTTGTAACCAGTTGATTTTTCATGAACACCAGTTTCAGGAACGCTTGCGCGGTCGTTTATCGCTTGATCAAATAAGTTGATCGTGGTATTAAGACTTCGTTAAAGCAGGGAATCTTTCATCTCATCAAAAAGGGGCATGGAAAAGTCATGGACAGGCAAGGATTTCTGAAACGCACTGCATACGCCCTGGTATTGATGCTTCTTCTCCCAGGTGCTGCATGGGCCGAAAAGCGGGTCGCCCTGATCATCGGCAACAACAACTACAAAGCCGTACCCAAACTGGCCAAAGCTGTCAACGATGCCGAATCCATGGAACAGGAACTGAAACGCCTGGGATTCAACATCGTCTTCAGGAAAAATGCCTCGCGTCGCGATATGAACAAAGCCGTCAATGAGTTTGTCGATCAACTCTCGGGTGGCGATGTTGCCGTGCTGTTCTACTCGGGACATGGGGTCCAGGTGCAGGGAGCCAACTACCTGCTGCCCGTCGATATTGAAGCGGATCGTGAACAGGATTTGCAGGACGAAGGAATCGAACTGGGAGATATACTGAATCGCGTCGCCCAGACCAAAGCCAAATTCAGCATGGCCATCATCGATGCCTGTCGCAACAATCCGTTCCAGAAAAAAGGTCGCAGCATCGGAGCTTCCCGGGGACTCTCCACCATGTCCGCACCCAACGGATTGATGGTGATCTACTCAGCCGGCGTCAACGAACAGGCCCTGGATGCCCTGAATGACCATGACGACGATCCCAATGGATTGTTTACCCGGGAGTTTATCAGACTCATGAATGAACCCGGATTGCGCATCGACGACATGGTCAAAAAAGCCCGTGCCGAAGTCAAGAAAAAAGCCCAATCCGTTGGACATCAACAAAACCCAGCCATCTATGACCAGACCGATGGGGAATTTTACTTTAAAGTCGGCGAGGCCAAGGCTTCTCCAAAAGCCACTGCCACCACCGCTGCTGTCACAACCAAGCATTCTGGTCCTTCGCAATACGATGAAACCATTTTCTGGCAGTCTGCCAAGGAGACTCCTGAAGGGTGCGGTGTTTACCTGGAGAAATTTCCGGATGGTCTCTACTCCGGCTTGGCCAAGATATGCCAGAGCAAAGGTCACTCCAAACCGCCCGTGATGGAAACCTACAGGAGGGAAGAGCCTGCCCCGGCCGTTGCGCCTCCCGCTCCCCCGCCACCCCCAAAAGCGGCTGAGCCAAGCTTCATTGGCAAGATTTTCCAGTCTGAATCCAAGCCGGAGTCGCGTTCCATAACGAACGATGAAATAAGCGCCAGGTCATCCTGGAAACCCTGATCACGCCGATCTCTATGCGGACCTCGCGGAGTTCTGCGAAGGCCTCATGGACTTGACAAAGATCCCCGCTCGTTTGACGCGGGGATTTTTGTTGCAGGAACACCAGTCACAATGCCGGCTTTCCAGGCTTGCGATAACAGTTGCTGCCACGCCCGTCAGGATGTTATCATTTCGAATTCAAGGAAGAAGTGACTGCCGATCCAGCCAGAAGGTTCATGGTCGAGTTTGCGGCGGCAGTACTTTCCGCCATTATCAGCACAAGAAACCACCTGCCAGGCAAACCATGGACGATCAACTCTGGGAACGGACTCTGGATGCGGTCAAGGAGCAGGTTTCGGTCCGGGTCTTCGATGCCTGGATCAAGCCCCTGCGCCCAGCCGGCCCCATCACCAACTCACAATTGGAAATTCTGGTGGGCAACCGCCTGACCATGGATATGGTCCCCACCCGTTATGGTGCCATCCTGGAATCGTGCCTGGCCAGCGAAGCCGGCAATCATATCCGCATTTCCTACCGACTGGATCCCAGGGAATCTGAACCAGCCAGGCCGGAACAACCCCCCGTTCCGGCAGAGTCGAATGCTTCCAGCCAGGCGGCGAACCCCTCTGCCAGAGAATCGGATGCTTCCGGCCAGGCGGCGAACCCTTCCAACGACCAGGCAGCCACCACCCGCATCACCTCCAGAAAAACCTCCCCCAATGTCCTGGAAGGCACCGGTCTGGATGCCCGCTTTTCCTTCGAAAGCTTTGTGGTGGGAGGCTGCAATCAATTTGTCCACGCCGCTGCGGAACGGGTGGCCGAGCGTCCGGCCCAGGCCTACAATCCCCTGTTCATCCACGGCGGCGTTGGCCTGGGCAAGACCCACATCATGCAGGCCATCGGCAACCGGGTCGCCCAAACCCGCCCCGATTTGAAGGTCCTTTACATCTCCTCGGAAAAATTCATGACCGAAATGATCCACTCCCTGCGCAACCAGGGAATCATGGGTTTCAAGGAAAAATTTCGCTCGGTCAATTTGCTTCTCGTGGATGACATTCAATTCATCGCCGGCAAAAAAGCCACCCAGGAAGAGTTTTTCCATACCTTCAATGCGCTTTATGAAACCAACAGCCAGATCGTTCTTACCTCGGACAGTTTTCCTGCCGATATCGAGGACCTGGAAGAGCGCCTGCGTTCCCGTCTGGCCATGGGTCTGGTTGCCGATATTTCTCCGCCCGAGCTGGAGACCCGGGTTGCCATTCTCAAGCAGAAGGCCGCCATGGTCGGCATGGCCCTCATGGATGATGTCGCCTTTTTTCTGGCCGACGCCATCCAGACCAATATTCGCGAACTGGAAGGGGCGCTGATCCGCGTCACGGCCTACGCCTCCCTGACCCACAAACCCATCACCCTGGGTCTGGTCAAGGAGACCCTGCGCGACCTGGTCAAAGGGCATGACAAAATCGTCACGGTCGATCACATCCAAAAAACCGTGGCCAACTATTACAAAATTCGCCTGGCGGATCTGCTTTCGGATCGCCGTACCCGCATGTACAGCCATCCACGTCAGGTGGCCATGTATCTGTGCAAGCAGTTGACCAGCCACTCCTATCCACAAATCGGTCAGCATTTCGGTGATCGGGACCATACCACCGTCTTGCACGCCGTCAAAACCATCGATAAAAAACAGGCCGAGGATCCCAATCTGGCGGAGGAACTGGAATCCCTTCTGACCATGCTCCGTCGGTGACTACACTCTGGATCCCTTGCCCCTCAACAGGAACGACCGAGGCATTGGTATGGAATTTTATGTTGAACGTGAACCGTTTTTGAAGGCGCTTGCCCGTATTCAATCTGTGGTGGAACGCCGCAATACCATACCCGTTCTGGGCAACGTTCTTTTGCAGGCTGCCGCAAACTCCCTGACCGTGACCGCCACGGATTCGGAAATTGCCCTGCAATCGGTCATGCCCATCGAGATGGAAGATGGCGGCGAGATTACCCTCCCGGCCAAAAAACTGTACGAAATTGTGCGTGAACTGCCCGACCAACCCATCCGTCTGCGCCAGGAGAACAATGACCGGGTGCTGGTGACCTCTGGACGGGCACGGTTCGCCTTGATGGGCATTTCTGCCACCCAGTTTCCGGCCATCCCGCAACCCGACGGCAACCAGCGCCTCACCCTGGCAACCCAGGCCATGGCCAGCATGTTCAGCAAGGTCCATTTTTCCATGTCCCAGGATGATGGCCGCTTTGTGTTGAACGGCATTCTCCTGCAACTGGATCCCGCCACGCCGGAAAAACCGCAAACCTTTCTGCGCATGGTCGCCACCGACTCGCACCGTCTCTCCCTGGCCGAGTCCGAAATCGCCGGTGAAAACCTGGAAGCGTGCGATGCCATCATGCCCAAAAAAGCCGTTATGGAAGCCCGCAAAATCATGGAAGAGATCCAGGGCAATACCGAACTGGTCATGGGCGATAAATTCATCCAGTTCATCATGCCGGACATCACCATGACCTCCAAACTCGTGGAAGGACGCTTTCCCAACTACAAACGGGTGATTCCCTCCCAGAATATCCACCACCTGGATATTGACAAGGAGTCCCTGCTGGGGGTTGTGCGCCGCATGTCGGTGCTGTCCCACGAAAAATCGCGCAGCATTCTCATGCTCGTCAGTGCAAGTGGCCTGAAAATCAGCACCACCAATCCGGAACAGGAAGCCGCCGACGAAGAGATGAATGCCCTCTATGACGGTCCCGATCTCTCCTTGGGATTCAACGCCCGTTATCTCCAGGAAATTCTCTCCTGCATGGATGGCAATACCGTGCGTTTTCATCTCCTGAATGATGAAGCCTCGGTCCTGGTCACCAGTGTGGAACAGGGCAATTTTCTGTTTGTCCTCATGCCCATGCGGATCTGAATCGTTTGTTCATTGGCCAACGGATGACCCACCCGATGCATTTGGCATCCTTGCGAATCCGGGATTTTCGCAACATCGCCCAAGCCGATCTGAATTTTTACCCGGGATTGAATCTGGTGATCGGGAGCAACGGCCAGGGCAAGAGCAATCTGTTGGAGGCGGTCGGAATTCTGGCCACCGGGCGGTCGTTTCGGCGTGCCCCGCCCCAGGCCCTGCGCCGTCATGGTCAGCCCATGTTTCGCCTGGAAGGCCACACCCGGGCCGGCGATCTGGACCATCGCCTGGAGTTTCAGGGGTATCCGGACCGGCAAACCGCCCATCTGAATGGCAAACCCATGACCGCCACCTCGGCCATGGGACAGGCCTTGGCTGCGGTGATCGTCACGCCCGAAACCTTGCGCCTGGTGCAGGGATCGCCCACCGAACGCCGTGCCTACCTGGACTGGCTGGTTTTTTCCCGGCGTCGGGAACACGCCCCGTTGATGCGGGATTATCGCCTGGCCGTGCGTGCCCGCAATCTGCTGTTGCAGCGTTCCGCCCATGACGGGGCGGAGCTGGCTGCCTGGGAGGACCGGCTGGCCGTCCTGGGTGCCAGGGTAACCCTGAACCGCCGAACCATCCTGGACCATTTGACCACCCTCCTGACTCCCTATCTCAGGGCTTTAGCCGTGACGGAGAGCCAGTTTGAAATCCATCTGAGTTGCCAGTTGGAACGCACCGGGGCACCCTGGTCCACCCAGGAAGAGGCGGCACACCTCTATCGCCAGCTCCTCCTTGAGAGCCGGGCCAGGGATTGCGGTCCGGGGGTCACCACCATCGGACCGCACCGGGATGAATGGCTGTTCCGCTTGAATGGACGCCCCCTCGCCCGTTACGGTTCGCAAGGACAACAGAAACGGTTTATTCTGGCTCTCAAACTTGCCGAAGGCGACCTTTTGCGAGAAACCCTGGCGGAACCCCCCGTTTTCCTGTTGGATGATCCTGCCGCCGAACTGGATCGGGCCGGGTTTGCCCTTTTCATGGAAATCCTGGCCGGGCAGAATTGCCAGATTTTCATCTCCACCTGCCAGGCTGACGATATTCCCCGGCCTGACAAGGCAACAACCATGCTCTTGCTGGATGTGCATGAGGGTCGGTTTGCGGTACAATAAAAAATCGTATCTATTTTTTAACGGAGTCCTCCCGCGCATGAACGACCTCCCCGTCTCTGGAACACCGGCCATGAACGATCTGCCCGCCAGCGAAACCCAGGAAAATGGCAGCTCCACCTACGGTGCCGACAGCATCAAGGTCCTCAAAGGGTTGGATGCCGTTCGCAAACGACCGGGCATGTATATCGGAGACACCGACGATGGCACCGGTCTTCATCACATGGTCTTCGAGGTGGTGGACAATGCCATTGACGAGGCCCTGGCGGGCTTTTGCGACCATATCGAGGTCACCATCCACTCCGACGGGTCCGTGACCGTGCGCGACAATGGCCGTGGCATTCCGACCGACATTCACGAAGAGGAAGGCCGTTCTGCCGCCGAAGTGATCATGACCGTCCTGCACTCCGGGGGCAAATTCGACCAGAACTCCTACAAAATTTCCGGCGGTTTGCACGGGGTGGGGGTCTCCGTGGTCAACGCCCTGTCGGAGCGCCTGGAGATGACCATCCGTCGGGGTGGGCAGGTGTGGTACCAGGAGTACAGGGAGGGAGATCCGCTCGGCGACATTCGGGTGATCGGTGCGACCCAGATTACCGGGACCCAGATCACCTTCTGGCCCAGCCGCCAGATATTCAACGGTGTCACGGAATACTCTTTCGACATTCTGTCGCAGCGTCTGCGGGAACTGTCGTTTCTGAACTCCGGCATCAAGATTCGCATTCACGACCAGCGCACCGACAAGGCCCATGATTTTCACTATGAGGGTGGTATCCGCTCCTTTGTCGAGCATTTGAACCGTGCCCGCACACCGCTTCTGGATCCGCCGATCTACTTTGTGGATGACAGGGACCAGGTCCATCTGGAAGTGGCCATGTTGTGGAACGACGGCTACCAGGAGAGTGTCTTCTGCTTCACCAACAATATTCCGCAGCGGGATGGGGGGACCCATCTGGCCGGTTTCCGGGCCGCCCTGACCCGCACCATCAACAATTACGCGACCAACTCCGGTCTGCTGAAAAAAGAAAAAATTGCCCTCTCCGGGGATGATTGTCGGGAGGGGTTGACGGCGGTCATTTCCGTCAAGGTGCCGGATCCCAAATTTTCATCCCAGACCAAGGAAAAGCTGGTCTCATCCGAGGTGCGGGCGGCTGTTGAAGGCATTGTTTCGGAAAGGCTGGCGGTGTTCCTGGAGGAAAACCCCCAGGCCGCCCGGGAGATTGTGGCCAAGACCGTGGAGGCAGCGACGGCCCGCGAAGCGGCCCGCAAGGCCCGGGAACTCACCCGGCGCAAGAGTGCCCTGGAGATCACCTCCCTGCCCGGCAAGCTCGCCGATTGTCAGGAGCGGGACCCGGCCTTGTGTGAATTGTATCTGGTGGAGGGGGATTCCGCCGGCGGTTCCGCCAAGCAGGCCCGGGATCGCAAATACCAGGCGGTGTTGCCGCTCAAAGGCAAGATTCTCAATGTCGAAAAATCCCGTTATGACAAGATACTTGCTTCCGCCGAGGTGGGCACCCTGATCACGGCCCTGGGGACCGGCATTGGTCATGAGGAGTACAACATCGACAAACTGCGTTATCATCGCATCATCATCATGACCGACGCCGATGTCGATGGTGCCCACATTCGCACCTTGTTGCTGACTTTTTTTTATCGGCAGTTTCAGGAAATCATCACCCGGGGGCATTTGTACATTGCCCAGCCTCCTCTTTATCGTGTCCAGCGGGGCAAACGGGAAATCTACCTCAAGGATGATACCCAGCTCGATGATCTGCTCCTGAAAAACGGCACCGAAGGGGTGGAGTTGCATACGGCCACGGCGACCATTCAGGGGGAGGAACTGGATCTGCTCATCCGGGATGCGCATCGCTATCGGCGGCATCTGGAGCGTTTGGCGCGCCATCAGGACACTTTGGTCTTGACGGCGGCCACGGCGGGTTGTCGCCTGACCCTGGCCGATCTGGAATCACCCGCCCATGCCCAACAGGCCCGGGATCGGTTGCTGGCGGCGATTCAGCGACAGGTTGGCCCGGATGGACGCCAGACCATAACTGTCGAGCAGGATCCAGAGACCGGCGTGCCATCCCTGCATGTGGAACGGATTGTCCATGGGGTGCCGTCCCGGACGCGCCTGGATTCGTCTCTCATGCGCACCCCCGAATTTCGCGAAATGACCCGTCTGGCGGTCGGAATTCATGAACGCATGGGCGATGCGGCCACCTTGATCAAGGGGAGTCGTTCCCTCCCCGTGACCGGTCCGGAATCCCTCGTGGAACACATTCTGACAGAAGGGCGCAAGGGCCAGACTTTCCAGCGCTATAAAGGTCTCGGTGAAATGAACCCAGGCCAGTTGTGGGATACCACCATGAATCCGACGGTCAGAACCTTGTTGCAGGTCAGGGTGGAAGATGCCGTAGCCGCCGACGAGGTGTTTACCACGCTGATGGGGGATGCGGTCGAGCCACGGCGCGATTTCATCCAGTCCAATGCGTTGAATGTCAGCAACCTCGACGTGTAAAAAAATCGCATGAAAAACCGGAGTGACATCCCATGCTTGATCCGGAATTTGCCGCATTCCTGAAACAAAAAAAAGCACGTGAGGCACCCCGAGGCGACATCAATTGGACTCTCCGGAAGTCCATTTGGATGGATAAAATCAATGGCCTGTTTCAGGATGTAGAGTCCTGGCTGGACCCTTACAAGAATACCGAGGATGGGGAAAAGCTTCTGGATTATGTTGTCGAGGAGATCGAAATTCACGAGGAGCGTTTGGGTACCTACACCGTGCCATCCATGAAGATTCAACTCGGGTCGGAAGAGGTGAAGCTTGAACCCATGGGTCTGGTGATCATTGGTGGCTTGGGCAGGATCGACATGATCGGGCCGTTGGGAAGAGTCATGATGGTTCTGAGCGATACGGATCAAGCCTCAAGGTTTCAAATCTGCATCTCCACGGCGTTCCTTGGCGATGTTTCTCCTCCCCATCCGGATCACCCGAAACCTTCCATTGAAAAACAAATGCAAGACTCCTCATGGTATTTCGAGAGACTGGAAAACCGAAATGGCACATATTTCGGGAGACCGCAAGATCATAAACCCATGCTTCGAGTAACTGAGGCAACCTTCATCGAAATGTTGCAATACATGGTTAGATAATTTCATGGGCGTATCTCTTAATTTTATATGGAAATATTATGAGGAGTCTTCGGAAAGCCTGCGTACCAGAGAGAAATATGGACTTGCTGTCAACGACCCAAAAAATATTTTATTGCATAATAGAATAAAATATTTTTTTGTCTGCGCACAAGAAGAGCTTGAGGAGCTTGTAAAACTTGATTTTCTTTCCGAAGCAGAGGGACGCATTAAAGATGATTTTAAGATTCGCGTTTCAAACTATCCCGCAGAAAATCCAGCATTCGTCGTATTATTTAATCGATTTAATAATAAATTCGATAAAGTTCCTTACTCCAGCAAGGCAGGAAACCCATGTATTATCGAAACATGGAAAAGCATTGTTAATAAAAATGGTATTGTTTTTATTGATAATTATGAAAAATCCTTGGAATTGCGACATTGGCTTGCTCATGGGAGAAATTGGAATCTTTCTCCAACGTCAAGGTTCGCCGTTAAAGACGTAAAGCGTATTGTGGAAAATGTGCTTTCCGTTATGAATATTTCCATACTGTGAATTTGTCATGATCATTTGTTAAATAGTATATCAATATAAACCATGGTGCAAGAAACAAACATGGATGAGGTTATATATTTTCCTGATGAAATTAAACAAGAGTTGGAAAGGTATCCAAATCCTGATAGCTTTGTGGTGCAAGCAGTTCGAGAGGCATTGGGATGGGAAAGGGATTTGAATGACTGGCAAGTCGAACAAATTAAAATTGCTGTTGAAAGAGCCAGGCATGAAGAGTCTGTACCTGATGAAATTGTTAAAGAATATTTTATGAAACGTGGTGTAGATGTTGATTAAATTGTGCTTATTATTCAATGCAAATATAGAGAACATCCATGAGCAATCCATATCGACTTGAATACATACACTTAAATAAAATTGGTGTATTTAATAATACAAGAATTGAATTTCCAGAACGTCCATCCACATCAAATACAGAACATGATGAACAACGAGCGGAAATTCATCTTTTTACAGGTCCGAATGGCTGCGGAAAAAGCACTTTGCTTTACGCTTTGGCCAATATTTTTCATGAAGAGGATGTTAGTAAATTAATTCAGGAAAGATTTCATAATAGTGAAAGTGGAGTTAATTATCGTTTTAATGACTCTTTTGGAGAATATAGTATATATGAAAACGCGACAAAAAAAGTATTTCTAACTATCGGCCCGGATTATGTGCAAGATGTTATATCTTTTAGTAAAAATAATGTAAAAAATAATAAAATAATTAATTTTCTATTTGCAGTTTTTGCTTATTCTGGGCAAAGAGTCATTCATGCTGCACCAATTACAGGCATTCAAGAAATCACCAACTCTCCATTTGAAAATGCCGTATCATTCGACACAACAATCCGTTCTCATTTACTATTGCAATGGATTGCCAACAACAGAACTAAAGCTCTTATAGCGCGAAGCGAAAATAATACCGCTGCGGCTGCACGTTACGATCTGTCCCAGGTACGCATTTCTGAATTTATACAGGAAATATGTGATCTGGATATCAAGTTTCAAATGCAACATTTCCCACAATTATCTGTCAAGATTATCGTTGATAATAAAGATGTTCCATTTAACACCCTCCCGGATGGACTGAAATCCATCCTGAGTTGGACGATTGACCTTGCCACGCGCCTGGAAATGATCCCCTGGGAAGTCGAACGGGACGTTTTTACGCAACCCATGATTCTTTTTTTGGATGAAATTGATATTCACTTGCATCCCAAATGGCAGCGCCGTGTCCTGCCCGCCATTCAGAAGCTTCTACCCAATGCGCAAATTTTTGCCACGACCCACTCTCCCTTTGTTGTGGGTTCGGTTGCGGATGCCTGGGTCTATCGTTTGCCGGAAAAACCGGATCCCAAGGCCATGGAACAAGTCACCATTGTCGGGGAACCTTCCGGGGCCGGGAAAAGCTACCGCTTGATCTTGAAAGAGCTTTTTAATGTTGAAGGCGAATTTGATGTGGAAACCGAAAAACTCCTGGACGCATTTTATCTTGAACGATCTGCCTTTCCCAATGATCGCAGTCGCAAACCTGAACTGCAAAAACTGGCCAAAAGAATTGCTCAAATCAGTTTTGAAGCGGGATTGATCGTCAGTCAGGAAATCCGGCAATTGGAAAGAATGACGGGTGAGGTAATTCGCCTTGCGTAAGATATTACGGACCCAGGCACCCGAATGCTTGCAAAAAGCAGCGACGGATATGACTGAACAATATGTTGCAACTGTTTCTGATCCAAATACCAAGGCCAGATTCAGGTGGCCATACAAGTGCTATGTCTTGATTCGCCAGAAATGAATATCAATTTGAAGATTATTTTATGCTCAATCTGCGCGAAGGCAAGTTGGAACCATCACTTGTGGCATCCCCGGAACATCAACAGCGAGCCAAAACCAGCATTGATTATTATAATTTAAACATGCCAGAAAGAAACGTCGCCAGAATCAATATGAGAGAATATTTTAATTTGAAGCGCAACTCAACCAGTGAACATATTGATATAAACGATTTTGATTATCGATATTTTTTAAGTGACTGAAAACCATTAACTCAGGCGGCAACTCCATAAAAAATCATTCATATGGCCACTGAAAATTCAGAATCACTGTGCATCTGCCAAAATTCACTGGGAATTTTTCAAGTCCAAGTGGTGGAGGAAACGATCAGGAGTTTACAATGGTATCCTGCCGCCATGGCAGGATTGCATGAGGGGACATTTTCCGAAGCTGCGCTTGCCAATACAATTTGTCGTGCTGTTTGCCAATGGCTGGATCGGTACGCCCGGGGAGAGCCTTGTCCCATGGATCTGCCTCTGCAACCGGCAGGGACCTCTTTTCAGAAGCGGGTGTGGAAAACCCTGCTGGAAATTCCCCAGGGGGAGGTTCGCACGTATGGGCAGGTGGCCGACTTGTTGGATACCGCTCCGCGAGCCATCGGACAGGCTGTGGGTGCCAACCCCATTCCCGTTTTGATCCCTTGTCACCGGGTGGTGGCGGCGCAGGGTTTGGGGGGCTATAGCGGGGTGGGTGGGGTGAACAGCAAACAGTTATTGTTGCAATTTGAAAAGTGCCACAACATCCTGATCAAGATGTAATGGCACAGGAATTTTGATCGGCTCCTGTTGAGGACCTTGGACCCGTTTGGGCATGTCTGGATGAATCTCCCTGATCGGACGCATTTTTTTAAAATCTTCCAAATCCAGTTCCCGAACATCTCCTTCAGCATTGATTAACGGATCGTTCATATGCTTCCATCTCTCTTTGGTTGGCCTTACGTAAACTGATAATGCGAATTTTACCGCATCGTCTGGTAAAAACCATGACGTGCATACGACCGCACAATGGAGCCACCGCAATTTCTCGCGCTTCACCACAGTCTCGTCTGGCATCAACCCAACCCATGGCTCGATCCCATTCAAAATCAACGGCGTCAGTAAACAAGACACCATGTTTGGCAAAATTCATGGATGCCTTACCCATGTCCCATTCATAGGCCATCATGGGAATATTGTCTACACAATAATTAAAACAATTAAACCAGCACTCTTTGGCTTCTGAACGCATCCAGAGTGCATTTGCCAGCGGGTGGTACCCCAGCCCTTGCCACCCGCTGGCCAATCGTTCTCAGTGAGCAACCTTTTCCGCTTTTTTCTTTTTGGCTGGCTCGGCGGCTTCACTTTGGACAACCTTGGGGGCCTCTTTTTCGGCGGCGGATGCATATTTGCGACGGAACCGTTCGACACGTCCGGCGGTATCCAGCAGTTTATGCTTGCCGGTAAAAAAGGGATGGCATGAGGAACAGACGGCCAGGCTCAGGTCCCCCTTGGTGGATTTGGTGGTGAAAGAGTGACCGCAGCCGGCGCAGGTAAATACCGCGTCCGTGTATTCGGGATGAATCTCTGGCTTCATGGTTCGTCCTTGTCCAGTCAGTTGTTCATGCTTGCGAAAAATTCTGCATTATTCTTGGCAGCCTTGACCTTGTCCAGTAAAAACCCCATCGAGTCCTGCGGTCCCATGGGGAGCAGGATGCGCCGCAAGACCCACAGTTTGCTGATTTCGTCTTTTTCGGTCAGGAGTTCCTCCTTGCGGGTGCCGGATTTGGCAATGTCGATGGCGGGAAAAATGCGTTTGTCCACCAGCTTGCGGTCCAGATGCACCTCCATGTTGCCGGTTCCCTTGAACTCTTCAAAGATGACCTCGTCCATGCGGGAGCCGGTATCGATCAAGGCGGTGGCAATGATGGTCAGGGAACCCCCTTCTTCAATGTTGCGGGCGGCACCGAAGAAGCGTTTGGGGCGTTGCAGGGCGTTGGCATCGATACCCCCGGAGAGAACCTTTCCCGAAGAGGGGGCCACGGTGTTGTAGGCCCGTGCCAGGCGGGTGATGGAGTCGAGCAGAATGACGACATCCCGCTTGTGTTCGACGAGACGCTTGGCTTTTTCGATGACCATTTCGGCGACCTGCACATGCCGGGTGGCGGGTTCGTCGAACGTGGAGGAGACCACCTCACCCTTGACGGAGCGTTTCATGTCCGTCACCTCTTCGGGTCGTTCATCGATGAGCAGCACCAGGAGGATCACTTCGGGATGGTTGACGGCGATGGAGTGGGCGATACCCTGCATCAGCATGGTTTTGCCGGTCCGCGGCTGGGCCACGATCAAGCCCCGTTGTCCCTTGCCGATGGGGCAGATCAGGTCGATCACCCGGGGTCCAAGGGTTTTTTCGACGGAGCCGCCGTCATCCACTTCCATGCGCAGGCGTTTATCGGGATAAAGGGGGGTCAGATTGTCAAAAAGAATTTTGTCCCGGGATTTCAGGGGATCTTCGTAATTGATTTTTTCGACGCGCAGCAGGGCAAAATAGCGTTCGCTCTCCTTGGGGGAGCGAATCTGTCCCTCGACGACATCCCCGGTGCGCAGGCCAAACCGGCGAATCTGGGAGGGGGAGACGTAGATGTCATCCGGTCCAGGCAGATAATTGGTATCGGGTGCCCGCAAAAACCCGAAGCCATCCTGGAGAATTTCCAGCACGCCTTCGCCGTAGATCTGGCCATTTTTTTCGCTTTCGGTCTTCAGGATCGCGTAGATGAGTTCCTGTCGCTTCATGCCATTGACCCCTTCCACCTTTTTTTCGGCGGCCAGGGCAGTCAAATCCCCAACATTCATGGATTTCAGGTCACTCAGATTCATAAGACCTCGGGTTTCGTCAACATGGGTATGGATATGGTGTGCTATTTTGCAAAAAGCAATGCTGGCAGAAGGATCCCCCACCCCCCCGTTTTTATTAATTGTTTGAATACAAGGTGGGGTGATGGCAAAAACTTGCCATGGACCTGGAAGAGAGGCAAGGTTGTTGTGGGGCAGGCAGGACGCTACTCCTAATAATCGGCCCCAGGGCCAATGTCAAACAGAAAATGACCTTCCATGGAAAAAAATCTCCTGATTCAACCCGATCTTCCCTTGGCCACCCCGGGGTGTTCTCTTGGCGGGGAGATCAAGACGACGCCGGAAACCTTTCAGGTGACGGAAATCCGTCCTGAGCGACCCGATGGGGAGGGGGAACATTGGATCCTGACCATCGAAAAATCCGGGGTGACCACGGAGCAGGTTGTCGATTGGCTGGCCCGGGCCTGTTCCTGTCCCAGGATGGCCATTGGTTATGCGGGACTCAAGGATCGTTGGGCGCGGGCGACACAGGAATTTTCCGTACATTTGCCCAAAAGGGAATTGCCTGACCTGGTGCCGCTCCAGCCGCCCGGAGTGCGCCTGCTTGCGGCGGCCCGTCACCGGCGCAAAATACGCATTGGCCATTTGACGGGCAATCATTTTCGCATATGTCTGTGGGGATGCCAGGATACGGAGGCGCATCAACAGCGGGCCACGGCCATGGCAGCGTGGATCATTCAACATGGTTTTCCCAATTATTTTGGACCGCAACGTTTTGGTCGCCAGGGGGACAATGCCCAAACCGGCATGGCCATGCTGGCCGGGCAGAAGGTCCAGGGTAACCGCAAGCAGCGGGGTCTGTATCTTTCCGCCGTGCGTTCCGAGTTGTTCAACCGGGTATTGGCGCGCCGCATCCAGGCGGGGCTTTTTACCCGGCTTCTGGAGGGTGATATTGCGCAGCTCCAGGGGCGTTCGGCCTGTTTTGCCGTGACTTCGGCGGATGGGGAGGAACCCCGTTTTCATGCCGGAGAGATTCATCCCACCGGACCCTTGTTTGGACGGGAGTTGTTGCAACCCACGGGCGAGCCGGGCGCGATGGAAGCGGATGTGGCTGCGGCGGAGGCCGATATCTTGCTCCGCTTGAGCGAATTTGGCGTGCAGGGTGAACGACGTGCCCTGCGGGTGATTCCGGCGGACCTGGTTCTGGCGTGGGAGGGGAGCAACCTATGGTTGCAGTTTACGTTGCCCAGGGGAGCTTATGCCACGTCTTTGCTGAGGGAATTCATGCAATGAAGAGATATGGGCGTATGGCGGCCTATCGCCAGAGAATGCGTGCGGCGGGATTGCGTCCTGTGCAAATATGGGTGCCAGATAGCCGTGCGACGGATTTTGCCGCGAAGTGTCATCGTCAGGCGCAGGCCGTGGCTGCCAGCGATCCTGCGGGCGACGAGATCATGCGATTTGTGTCGAGTGTCTATGAATGGCCGGAGCCATAATGCGGCGTGGTCAATTTGTAACTGTTGCATCGGTTGCTTCACCTTCCGCAACAGATTGTTCTGAAGAGGGAGCAATGAACTGGCTGGCGTTATCTTTGGGGAATATGCGCTGTGGCCATCCTGATCGGATACCATGCGCCAGCGTCTGGGCAAGTTCTTCCAGTTCTATTTCTGTCGTTTTTTCATCGATGAAGCTGATGGTGCGCAAGCCATTGCGCAGGGTGGCCTTGATCCTGTTCCAGGCTACCCTGACACCGCCAATATCCTTGGCCCGTTCGGCGATGGATGCAAAGACCTCTTCGGCCTGTTGTTGCGGGTTGAGTTCAGGATACCCTTTTTCTACCGATTGCCAAATTTTTTGCAGAGTTGGATCAGATTTCGAGTTTTGGATTTGGCGATAGACTCGATCTTTTCCACCAGGGGCCAGAAGATTAAGTCCGAAATGCCCGATGGTTTCATGTCGAATTGTAGTTCTGGCATCGGCTTCGTTATCCAGAGCGGAGGCAATGAGAATAACTCGTCGATCTCTTGGGAGGAAAGCTCCCTTCGA
>JADGCO010000056.1 GCA_015228935.1 Magnetococcales bacterium
CGCCAGGAGGAAGGGCGCAGCCCTTCCTCCTGGACCTCCATCCCAGTTTTTCATTTGTTTTTGTTTTTGTTTTTGTTTTTTTGAAATTAACAAGTTATTAGATAGCCCCTTGGAAAAGAAAAAAGTAGATGGATTCGGCCTTGATGGCTTTTACAGTTTGTATTTATTGAGTATTATCTCTTCAGGGAGAAGTTGTGTGGCTGGGAGCGGATTGGGAAAAGTGTTTCGGGTCATGACGTTCGGCGAGAGCCATGGTCCGGCCATCGGCGGCGTGGTCGATGGCTGTCCGGCCGGGATGCCCTTGTGCGCGGCGGATATTCAGGTGGATCTGGACCGGCGCCGTCCCGGCCAGAGTCGGTTTACAACCCAACGCCGTGAACCGGATCAGGTACGGATTCTCTCAGGAATTTATGAGGGACGGACCACCGGCACGCCCATCGGCCTGCTGATCGAAAACACGGATCAGCGCTCCCGGGATTATTCCAGGATTCAGGATTTGTTTCGTCCCGGTCACGGTGACTATACTTATTGGCATAAGTACGGCATTCGTGATCCACGCGGCGGGGGACGTGCCTCGGCGCGGGAAACAGCCGTGCGGGTGGCCGCCGGGGCCATTGCCCGCCTACTGCTCCGTACCCAGGGTGTGCAGATCCGGGGTGCCCTGATCGGTATGGGGGGGATCACCATCGACCGGCAGCGCTGGTCCTGGGAGAGTGTCGAGAGCAATCCGTTCTTTTGCCCGGATCCACAGGTGGTGGCCGCCATGGAGTTGTTGCTGGATGAGGTGCGTCAGGCCGGGGATTCCGTCGGTGCCCTCCTGGAGGTGGTGGTCTCCGGGCTGCCGGTGGGATGGGGCGAACCGGTGTTTGATCGTCTCGATGCCGACCTGGCCAAGGCGGTCATGAGCATCAATGCCGTCAAAGGGGTGGAAATCGGTGCCGGTATGGCCGCCGCCCACATGCGCGGCAGCCAGGCCGCCGATGAAATGGTTCCGGATCTTGCAATTCCGGGAAAAGTGACATTTTTGAGCAATCATGCCGGAGGCATTCTGGCAGGCATTTCCACCGGCCAGGATATTGTTTTGCGTCTGGCGGTCAAGCCCACCTCGTCGATTCGCATTCCCAAAAAAAGTGTGGACAAAATGGGCCAGCCACAAGAAATCAGCACCGACGGGCGACATGACCCCTGTGTCGGAATCCGGGCCGTGCCCGTGGCGGAAGCCATGGTCGCGCTTGTCCTGGCTGATCATTTTTTGCAACAAAGAAGTTGTCAGGGTATGTTTTCGGAAGTATGGTCGAAATGATGATTGGTCGTGGTTTTTGGATCGGTCGTGATCGGGGAGGTTGGGCGTGCGGTTGGCGATAATATGCGTTATATCGTCGGCGATCCATGTTGAAATACAAAGATTGATTGAGTGGCGTGCATCCCGATCTGATCGAATTGAAAAACAAATTCAAGGAGATGGTTGCACCTTTATGAATGGATCAGGGAGAACGTTGTCAGTCGTTCATTATTTGCTGGAGAAACGTTGATTTTGGACACTCTTTCAGTGGGGTTTGCATCCCTGCAAACCCCACCAAAAGCGATTGAGCCTTGAACGCTGCAACAGGCAGGCCGGAACGGTGAAAATCCAGATTTTTGGTTTATCGGGAATTTTCAGGTTTCGGGACAGCATGCGAGGGTTGATTGACTTCCCTGGCGGGAGCGGTCTGACTCGTTGGGACAATTTTTTTGCCGGTCATGGGTGCCAGGTATTGGGTACGCTGCTTGTGGCTTTCGATGGTATCCGCGTTTTGGACATAAATGGCAATGAAAAAGCAGCCCAGGATGTAGGCCAGAATGACAGGCAGCCCATGCCGCAGCCAGAGACCGGTAGATCTGGCTTGCGGAAACAGGTTGGACAAGGCAACACCTGCCGAAGAACCAAACCATAACATCGAACCTCCAAAGCCCACGGCATAAGCCAACAGCCCCCAATCATACCCCCCCTGTTTGATGGCCAGGGCAGTCAAAGGAATATTGTCGAATACGGCGGAAACAAAACCAAGACCCACAGCCGTCAACCAGGAGGCCTGGGGAAGTTTTTCCACCGGCATCAGCGAGGCACACAGGACCAGGGAGAGAAGAAACAGACTCCCTTTGAACGTCTCCGGCAGGATTTCCCAATGGGGCTTGCGAATAGGCGCAGCCAGCAGCAAAGCAACCCAGACTGCAACGCCGATGAAGGGAAAATGGTCGGAGTATTCATTGAACTTGATATTGACGGTGACGTTGACACCAATGGCCAGGAACAGAATGAATCCAACGATGGCAATGCGGGTCATATCCATGCGGACCCCAACCACTGGTTCCGGATTGATCGGGGAGTGGGCATGTTGAATCAGGGCTGCCGGAATGCCGAAAATGAACAATGCAGGAAAAGCAGCAACATAGGCATGAAAGACTTCCGCAGGACTGATACCGGCAATCCACATCATGGTGGTCGTGGTATCCCCAACCACGCTGCCCGATCCACCTGCATTGGATGCGGCAACGATGGCAACCAGATAGGAGAGATGAACCTTGCCCCGGTAAACGATGTTGGCAATGGTTCCACCAATCAAGGCCGCAGCAATATTGTCCAGAAAGCTGGACAGAACAAAAATCAGGAAAAGCAGAACAAAGCTTCCTATCCAGCCGGAAGGTAGAAAACGCGGCAGGATTTCCGGAATTTTGCTCTCTTCGAAATGGTTGGAAAGCAGGGCAAAACCCATGAGAAGACACAACAGGTTGGTCAGGATGACCCACTCATGCCCGATATGCTGGATCAGACCAGACACGCCAGCACCATGCACGAAACCGGTAAAAATGACCTTGTAGGTGGCAATGATGGCCAGACCTGTGAGAGCAACCTGCAAGGTGTGGCGGTGGAACAGGGCCACGCCAAGCAGTGTGCAGGCAAATAGCAGAAAATCAACAGGAATACCAAATACGGATGGTCCGACATGGGCAGATGATCCACCGGCCCAGGCACTTTCAGGCACAAGGAGCATCAACATTGCAGTAAGAATTCGTCCATTCATGAGTTTCAGCACCAAGTGTATGTTAATGATAATAATTGAAAATATTTTATATAAATCAGGCATGCTATACCGGTTTCTGGAACAGATCAACCTTTCTGTCAGACACCTGGTCCGACGAACCGGTCGGGAAATAGAGAGATTCATCTCCAAAACCAATAAATTGATCTGTCACGGATTCTGCCAGAATGAATATATTTTTAAAAAATTCAGATAATGAATTTTTTAATTCAATTTATGATAACAATACAAATTATTAAAGCAGATGACACGAAATGGTGTGCAAGGGGTCTCCAGGGAGTGGGTCTGGCACCGTGATACGTTCAAAGAGTGTAAGAAATCATTTCCAGTCCCCGAATATTTTCGAAGCGAAGCCCGACTGTCGAAAGAGGTCGCTAAAATATTAAAATATTTTCATCATACAGGGTTTCAGGCCGGATTTTGCTTCAGAAATTATGGCAGAAAAGGCAATATATTTCATTGCGGAAAGCGTTTTATACGTGGATTGCAGGCGAGATGGATTTGAAAATGCGTCCCGGCCTGATCGAATTGAAGAACAAGTTGGGAAAGATGGTTGCATCCTTGCGGGAGAAAAAAATCCGGAGGAGTCCTGGAACAGAGAGAATTTTGCAAACTTTCCCGGATTAAAAGCAACCAGGACAACCTGGTTTCGATGTGACAGCCTGCAAGGGAATGGAAGTGGTGAAGGAGGAAGAACAGGGACGCGGATTTTTTCAGTTTCACGGACGCATCATGTGCGATGAAATAAAAATATGGACTTTTTTATTCGTTCGATTGGAAATTATCTTGACAAGATGCGACGGGAAAATTAGAACCATGCCCAGTGGGGAATCAAATAATCTTGATGGAGAAACGTGATGTCTTCTGATCTGTTGAAACGGGCTGCCGGTATCGTCGAATCATATGTGTCCAACAACGAGTTGCCGGCAGCGGAAATTGCTGCCCTCTTGAACAGGGTTTACAATTCATTGTTGCAGCTTTCCGCAGTGGAAGCGGGGGGAAATCTGTCTGGTGTTGATGGGGCCTCGGGATTGGGTCAGGATGACCTGCAAGCCCGGTTGGCAAGAGGCGCAGGGCGGGATGGCGGCTCCGCCGACTTCAAGTCGTCGGATCGTGACCTCAGAAACACCAAGCCGGAACCGATCATTCCCATCAGCGAGGCCGTGCGTGAAGATGCCGTCATTTGTCTGCTCTGCGGCAAGGCTTGCAAGGCCCTCAAGGGACACCTGACCCGTTCGCACAAAATTACCATTGATGATTATCGGAAAATGTTCGATCTGCCGAGGAGCTTCCAGCTCGTATCCCCGGCATATTCCGAAAAACGGCGGAAATTGGCCATCGATGCCGGCCTTGGAGAAAAATTGCGCACCGCCCGCAACCGGAATCGGGATAATCAGGGATAGTTTCCCGAAAAACAGAAGCGCGACAAACGATTTCGACCTGAAACCCGGCCGGCAGGGTATTTGACCCTGCCGGCGGATTTTTTGACCCTGCCGGCAGGGTGAGAGGGCGTTTCATTTTTTGCGCAAAAGTGGCATAAGGTATTGACCCGTCCAGGACTCCGGGTGTTGGGCGACGGTTTCCGGTGTACCCGAAGTGATGATCCTTCCCCCTTTGTCACCCCCCTCGGGACCCAGATCCAGGATCCAGTCGGCACACTTGATGACATCGAGATTGTGTTCGATGACCACCACGGTATTGCCGGTCTCCACCAGACGCTGCAAAACCTCCAAGAGTTTGCGAATGTCGTCAAAGTGGAGACCGGTGGTCGGTTCGTCCAGAATGTAGAGGGTTTTGCCAGTGGCCCGGCGCGCCAGTTCCCGGGCAATCTTGACCCGCTGTGCCTCGCCGCCGGAGAGCGTGGTGGCGGCCTGACCCAGGCGGATATAACCGAGTCCCACTTCCAGAAGGGTCTGGAGCTTGACCAGGGCAACCGGAATGGCCTGGAAAAATTCGGCAGCCTCCTCGATGGTCAGATTGAGAATTTCGGCAATGTTTTTGCCCTTATAGAGTATTTCCAGGGTCTCCCGGTTGTAGCGTACCCCTTTGCAGTGATCGCAGGGGACGTAGACGTCGGGCAAAAAGTGCATTTCAATGCGGATGAGACCTTCCCCGGCACAGGCCTCGCAACGACCGCCTTTGACATTGAAGCTGAAACGGCCCGGGAGATAGCCCCGTGCCCGGGCTTCCGGTACCCCGGCCAGCAGGTCACGAATGGGGGTTAATAGACCCGTATAGGTGGCTGGATTGGAGCGGGGAGTGCGGCCTATCGGGGATTGATCGATGTGAATCACCTTGTCCAGGTGTTGCAGGCCGTCGATGCGGGTGACGGGTCCGGCACTGGTGCGGCTGTGATAGAGACGTTGGGCCAGGGCCGGATAGAGGGTGTCCAGGATCAGGCTCGATTTGCCGGAGCCGGAAACGCCCGTCACGCACGTCAGCAATCCCAGCGGAATGGTCGCGGAAATGTTTTTCAGATTGTGGGTGGTGACCCCTTCCAGGGTAATCTGCCGCTCTGGATCCGGGGTGCGGCGGCGGGGTGGCATGGGAATGGAGAGAGCGCCGGAGAGATATTTGCCGGTCAGTGAGTCCGGATGGTTGGCGATTTCTGCCGGGGTGCCACTGGCGACCAGATGGCCGCCGTGTTCGCCGGGGCCGGGGCCGAGGTCCAGGACATGGTCGGCGGTGCGAATCGCCTCTTCATCGTGTTCCACCACCACCACGGTGTTGCCCAGGTCGCGCAGACGCCGCAATGAATCGAGCAGGCGTTGGTTGTCCCGTTGGTGCAGGCCGATACTCGGTTCGTCGAGAATATAGAGAACCCCCACCAGACCGGAGCCGATCTGATTGGCAAGCCGGATGCGTTGTCCTTCGCCGCCGGAGAGGGTGGCGGCGGGTCGATCCATGGTCAGATAGTCCAGACCGACGGAAATCAAAAAATTGAGCCGGTCGTGAATCTCTTTCAGAATGCGCTGGGCTATGGTGTTTTCCTGGGGGGTCAGATCGAGGCTTTGCAGGTAGCTGTCGGCCTGGCGGAGCGGGAGGGCGGAAAAACCGGCAATGTTCAGGGCACCAATGCGGACATGCCGGGCCTCCAGGCGCAATCTCTCCCCGTGACAATCCGGGCAGGGGGAGGTGTTGCGAAATTGCGCCAGTTCTTCCCGGATGTCGTCCGAGTCGGTTTCCAGATAGCGCTTTTCCAGAATGTTGACCACCCCGTCCCAGGGGCGCAAGGGGTTCATGCGCCGCCGGAATCCCTTAAATTTAAAACGTATTTTTTCCTCGCCACTCCCGAACAGAATAATATTCCGGTCGGCGGCGGGGAGTTCGCCCCAGGGGCAATGAATGTCAATCTGGCATTGCTCGGCGACCGTGTAGAGGAGTTCCTGGTAGAGGTGGGCGGTGGGTTTGGCCCAGGGGGCGATGGCCCCATCGCGCAGGGTGATGGCGGGATTGGGCGCGATCAATTCCGGATCAAAATATTCCTTGGTCCCCAGACCATCGCAACGAGGGCAAGCCCCGAAGGGATTGTTGAAGGAGAAGAGCCGTGGTTCCAGATTGGGGTAGGAAATGTTGCAATGGATGCAGGCGTGGCGTTCGGAAAAGAGCAACTCCCGGGGGGGATCTTCCAGAATCTGGATGCGGGCGATCCCTTCGGCCAGGCGCAGGGCTGTTTCCAGGGAGTCGGCCAGACGGGTATGCAGGTTCGGCTTCATCACGAGCCGGTCCACGACCACTTCCAGGGTGTGTTTGACGTTTTTGTCCAGGGTTGGGGGTTGTTCCAGGTCGTAGGTCTGGCCATCGATCAGGATGCGGGTGAACCCTTGTTGGCGGAGTTCTCCGAGTTCTTTGCGGTATTCCCCTTTGCGGCCTCGGACGATGGGGGCCAGGAGCAGCAGGCGGGTGCGTTCCGACAGGGTGGTGAGTGTATCCACCATCTGGCTGACGGTCTGGCTGGTGATGGGGAGATTGCAGCCGTGGCAGTAGGGGCGACCGATACGGGCATAGAGCAGCCGCAGATAGTCGTGAATCTCGGTGACCGTGCCCACGGTGGAGCGGGGATTGCGGCTCGTGGTTTTCTGTTCGATGGCGATGGAGGGCGACAGGCCTTCGATGGCATCCACATCGGGTTTGTCCTGGAGGGAAAGAAACTGCCGCGCATAGGCCGAGAGGGACTCCACGTAGCGTCGCTGTCCTTCCGCCGACAGGGTATCGAAGGCGAGGGAGGATTTTCCCGAGCCGGACACGCCCGTGATCACCGTGAAGGCATGGCGTGGAATTTCCACGTCAATGTTTTTCAGGTTGTGTTCGCGGGCACCACGGATAATGATCTGTTTATCGGACATAGGTTTGACATTGGCTCCTTTGCTGGCAGAGAGAGACACTACCATGACCCATTACATGGCGGAACTGATTTTGACGGATCGACCGGTATTGATGGTTGGTGGGGGCAAGGTGGCGCGGCGCAAACTGGCCGGTTTGCTGGCCAGTGGGGCGCGGGTGCGGATTGTGGCACCGGAGTTGGACCCTTGGGTGGCGGAGCGGGTGCAGGCGGGGATGATCCAGGCAGGTCAGGCGGGAGGAGCGGGCCAGGGCGTGGGGCGTCATGTTCCACTTGTGCATGTGGCGGACTTTTTTCAGCCGCACCATCTGGCGGGAGAGGAGCCGCCCGTTCTGGTCTTTGCCGCTACCAGTGATGCCAACCTGAATCGGGAGATTGCCCGTTTGTGTCAGGCACGGGGTTTGTTGTGCAATTCTGCCGATGATCCGGCGGTGAGCGGCTTTCTGGTGGCTGCCATGGTCAGGCGCGGGCCGGTGGTGGTGGGGGTGGGGAGTGGTGGTTTGAGTCCGGCTCTGGCCAGGTTGCTTAAGGAGCGTCTGGATCGTTGGCTGGAGGCGGGTTGGGGTCAGGTGGCCACCCTGTTTGGCAGCAAACGCGACCTGGTCAAGGGGGTGTTGCCGGATGGCGAGAGGCGGCAAAGGTTTTGGCGGGAGACGACCACGGCCCTGGAGCGGGAGGGGCGTTGGGATCGCAACGACAATGAGCCATGGTTTCTGGCCAGGCTGGAGGAGACAAGAAAAAAAACAAACTGAAAAAAAAGAGGGGGTTTGGGGGATTCATCCCCCAATGGGGTCTGGGGCAACGCCCCAGTGGGGTCCGGGGCAAAGCCCCGAAAAATCCGGAACGTCTTAAAAAAGTGTATCGTGATCAAATATTTGGGAGTCAGTGCCTGTCTCTTGGGGCAAAAGGTTCGCTATGACGGCAACCATAAACAGGATCCGTCTCTTGCCAGGCTCTACGGGCGGGATGTGACGTTCATTCCCATCTGTCCCGAGGTGGAGGCCGGCCTGGGCATTCCCCGGGAACCGCTACGTCTGGAGGGGGATGTCGCGGCACCCAGGGCCATGACCATGTACACTCGGCAAGATTTGACCGATCTGTTGACCACCCATGCCCGCAAGCGTCTGGCGGATCTGGCGACACTCAATCTACAAGGGTTTGTTTTCATGAGCCGTTCGCCTTCCTGTGGTCTGGACTCGGTGCCTGTCCTGCAAGAGCAGGGTCAGGTTGTCCTGGGCCGAGGGATTTTTGCCCAGGCCTGTGCCCGATGTTTTCCCGGCCTGCCGATGCTGGAGGTCGGGCAAAAGCCACAATCAGCGCCCCCGTGATGAGGTCGTTTGATACCAAATTGATGTCATGCATAAAATGGGAGCCTTTGAGAAACTCTGGGAACACCTGACATGAGGAGAACAAGATGGACACCATCGCAACCACCATGGAAGCAGAAGCCCGCAAACTGAGTCCGTCGGCTCGGTTGGAACTGGTGGACGCCATTCTGAACAGCCTGGACGAACCGGATCGGGAAATGGATCGACTCTGGTCCCAGGAGGCCGAAGAGCGTCTGGCTGCCTACCGCCGGGGAGAGATGCAGGCGGTCCCCCTGGATGACGTTCTGGCCAAATATCGATGATCCGTTTTCTTGATGCCGCCCAACAGGAACTTGATGAAGCGGTGTCGTTCCACGAAGGTCAGGTCACCGGTCTTGGCCGGGCGTTCCTGGCCGAGGTATTGGCGGCTCTGGATCTGGTGCGCCGCTACCCGGCGGCTTGGCCCCTCAGCACCAACACCCGGCGTTATCGCCTGCGACGTTTTCCCTACGGACTGATTTACCATGTGGATGGATCAGACATCCTGGTTGTCGCCGTGGCCCACCTGCACCGCCGCCCCGAATACTGGCGTAACCGTTTGATACCAATTTGATGTTATATTTTGGCATAAAATGGGTATCCGTGTGCAAAACCGGGGCAATGACGTCACAGGTCAATGGATCGAGGCAGGAGAGGGGGCAGGGGAGGGGAGATCCGGTGACGTATTCGGCGTTGCGGACCGACTTACTGGTGGCTCATTTGGCGGCGGCGGCGGTGGTGGCGCATGTGCTGGAGTCGGCCTTGCCGGGTTTGGGACCTTGGTTCAAGCCGGGGTTTGCCAATATGTTTGCGTTGGTGGCCTTGTTTCAGGTGGGTTGGCGGGCTTCGGTGGGGGTCTCCCTGATCCGGGTGGTGGTGGGGTCTCTGGTCGGGGGGAGTTTTTTGTCGCCGGCGTTTTTTCTCAGTTTTGCGGGGGCCATGGGGGCGGTCCTGGTGATGGGGATGGCCTGGCGGTTGTCCGGGGGGAGATTGGGGCCAGTGGGGATTTCACTCCTGGCGGCCCTGGCGCATATGGCGGCGCAGGTGGGTATGGCCTGGCTCTTGATTTTTGGGCATACGGGTATTTTCATGGCCCTGCCCTGGTTTTTGGCCGGGTCGTGGGTCACGGGTGTTGTCAATGGGGTATTGGCGTTCTTGATCCTGCAATATTTGGAAAAATCCAACGAACACAGGGGAGCATCAACGCATGTTACGGGCAGTCGAGGCGGAAATTGACGAAAACGGGGATGTACGATTGTTGGAACCCCTGGCATTACAGGGGCGACATCGGGCGGTCGTGACCATATTGGGGCCAATGGAAGGAGCTGGGGTTAAAGCACCTCTGGGGAGTGGGGCTTTGCTGATGGCGATTTTGAATCATAATCGGTTGCCTCCAGAATCTCGTTTGTCTGCTGAGGAAATTGATGCTCAAATTTCGGCAGAGCGGGATGCATGGGATTGAACGGTATAATCCATCTCGACATCATAGGTCATCGTTTCAGATCACGATAAAAATTCTCGTGGCTTCCAAAAGCCAACATTTCAAGTTTTTCTTCGGTTTCAGTCCATTCGTAAGCAAGAAGAGTCAGTTGATTGGTCATTTTGAATTTATACACTCTGATACCCGCCAGATCACCCGCCTTGGCTTTTCCAACAGCAGGATTGGCGACTATTGCTCGGACTGCGTTATCCAAAGCGTGTTTCTGGTTGCCATGCAGCCGCTTTACAGAATTTTTGAAAAGGCGACTTTGGAGGACGAGCATCAGTCGAACTTGTATTCTTCAAAATCCTGTTCATCCCTGGCAAGGAGGATATTCTTGATGAGGTCATAGGGCAGGTCTGGATTTTCCTCGGCGATTTTACCAATGCGGGACCAATGTTCGATTTGCCTGGGCAGCGAACGGTTGAAAACCTTCCCATAACGCTTAGCATCAGCCACCAACTCATCCGATATTTTTACATTGACTGACATTTCAGGCTCCTTTCATCCAGGGTGGCCCAGCATAAACCAAAGGGGAGCAAAACGGAATATATTTCACCATGCATCAGGGATTTTTGTGCCATTCTTTTCTGAGTTCCGAAAATGGAATGGTCATGGTTGAATCTCCTTCGATGTGCAAAAAACCGGGATTGGGGTTCAGGGTAAGGCCCGGCATACCTGACAAAAGTGTCACATCGTCCCTGACAAGACCCCGCATGCCTGACAAAAGTGTCAACAAACCCCTGACAAACCCCTGACAAGGTGACAAAACCGGCCTGACAAACCCAACATTTTTGTCATCTGTCGCCTGACATACATCGGGTAAAGTGACAAAATCGTCAGGACGCCTGACAAAACCACCGACAAAAGAGGGGAAAAAGGGCAAAAAAACCGCAAAATGGGACAAAAACAGGGCAAAAAGGGCTTCCAATGACCCATTTTGTCACTTTGTCACGACCAGGGCTGCGCCCTGGACCCAACAAAAACCAAAAAAATCAAGGCTCAACGGCTGGCGGGGGCGGCGAGACGAAAGCCCAGATTGACGTTGCGGCCACCGGCGCGGATGACGTAGCGGATGGCGGCCCGGAGGCCCTCAGCCGGGAAGAGCCAGGACCCGCCCCGCATGCACCGCATGTCATCTGGTATGAGATGTGGATCCAGCGGTGTCTCTACGGCATTTATATCGGAGGACGAATTTCGACACCACTCCCAGACGTTGCCCGCCAGATCACAATGACCGTAGGGTCCGTTGCCGGCAGGATAGATGCCTATTGGAGTGGGTGCCATGACTTTTCCACCAGTATGATAATTGGCCAACTGCTCTAGATTGGGCGACTCTTCTCCCCAGGGATAGTCTCCTTTCCGGGAAGTGGCCGCCATTTCCCAAACGGCATCATCGGGCAGGCGGATTTGCATTTCTCTTTGCTTGCTCAACCAGCGACAAAAGGCCATCGCTTCGAACCAGGAAACTTCGGTGACAGGCCGGTTGGGGTGCAGGAGCTGGTCATCCCAGTTGTCTGGGTTATTCCAATCCATTTGCATGCGCCTTTGCCAGCCTACTTCATCCCACCATGTTTTGTCCTGATAGCCGTTGTGATCCACAAAATGTTGATACTCCATGACGGTCACCGGGTATTTGCCCAGCAGCCAGTCGGTGCCGGGAACCGGGATCAGGTTCAACGCATGCAGGCGGGGATCCCCATGGCCCAGGGCCTCGGCAGCGGCAATGCGATCCTTGACCTTAACCTTGGCGGCCCCTTCCCGGTCAAAGATGGCCATGGCCCGGGTCAGTAATTGTTGGAAGGATGTGGCAATATCCGGGGGAGGTTGGTAGCCATAGATGCCCATGGTCGCCAGCAAGCGTCCCATGATGCCGGCTATTCTGGCTTCTGAGGCCAGGGTGGGCGGATGGCTGATGTCGCCGAGTACCCGCCGCAAGAGCAGGTCCACCGAGGTGTCCCCACCTTCGATCAGGCACCCGGGAAACAGTTCCACGGTTTCTCGCCACTGGGGATCATCCAGATGGCGGCGCAAAATTGGCCACCAACCCGTCTTCTCATCGGTTCCCATCCAGACCAGTTGCCGGGCCGCCAGATATTCCTGAAAGGTCAAATGCCAGAAACGAACCTGCCCCTGTCCAGACTCCTCCAGGATGCCACTCCAGAGGCATTCAAACTCCAGCCATTGTTTGGCTTTGATACGTGCATCTTCCGGAACGGGGAGGGAATATTGTCTGGCCACCAGGTCAGTCACCGCTTCACCAGCTAGCTCGATGCCCAGAATGGTACGCTTTTGTTTCCTATCACCCATCATGGCCAGGGCCAAGCGGGGAAAGGCCCTGTCGGCAAACACATTGGTAAACCCGGCTTCTTTGCGCAGATCCTCCCGGGCACCGATCAACCAGTTGATGGCGGCCTGATAGACGCGGGCACGACCCTCGGGAAGTTTGCCCTCGTTCCAATGCACCACACAGAGGCAAGTGAGCATGACCGGGTTTTTGGCCATGCGGCGAATTTCCACCCGTTCCACGATGGCCTGAAGTAATTTATCAAGCTGGGTTTTGGCCTCACCGTCGGGTTTCTGGCCCGGCAACAAACCGTACAGAGCGGCAACCCAACGATCCAAAAATTCTTGTATTTCATTCTCTTCGAACGGGGCGATGGTTGTTTCCGTGAAACCAAGCTGCCGCAACCGCTCAGTCTCGAATGGGCGGCTGGTCACCACCAGGGGGCATTTATTCCAGTGGCGCAGGGCATCCTGAAAAATCAGAAAAACCCGTTCCCGGGTTGTTGGGTTGGCCACCTCATCCAGTCCATCCAACAGAAGCATGACGTTGCCGGCCTGCAACTCTGTTTCCCAATGCTTCCGCCAGGCCGGATCATGGCTGGCATTGGGCGTGTCTCCCAATAAATCAAGCAACCGGCTCCGGTCGTCCCGTCCCTTTTCGGCCAGCTTTTTTTCCAACTCGGATAATTTAAGAAACAGCGGAATTTTGGGTTTTTTTGTGTCGTCCAATCCCAGATGGCAATTGCGCCAGGATGTGCCATCAGGACAAGGTATCCCCAACAAATCCCGGGCCAGCATGGTGGCCACCAGTTTGAGAAAAGTGGTCTTGCCGGAACCCGGTGCCCCCTCGATGAGCAATCGGAAGTGGTGAGGCAGGAGTTGTTGCAGGAGCAGGGATTCATGGCCCAGATCCATTGTTCCGCGTTCGTCACGACTTTTCAGGGTGGTGTATAAATCTTCAATGGGATAGACGGGTTTGGCCTCTTTGCCACGCCCTTTGCCGGTGCCAATGCCACTGATTTTAATGTGCTGGGTGCGGTCCAGAAGGGAGTGCAGCCAGGGGTTGAGCGAGGGGGCGGCGGGGTTATTTATCCGGGGTACGGTGGATATGGTTCCCTCGCGGAACAGAAAGCCATCCCTCTCATTTCCTTTGGAATAGGGGTCATATTTAAACTGACCCGCTTTGCTGTGACCCACGAGGTAGACCATGGGCCAAATTTTGATTTCGCCGTTGGCTTCCATTTTTCCCCAGGTGTAACCAAAAGCGCGATCTCTTTTTTCTGTGCCATATTTTTCCAAACCGAACAATGATGGAGCCTGGTAATAATAGCGTAACGAATTGACCGAACTTCCAGCAATCACAGAACCTGTTGCGTGCATGTGGCCATGCAAACAGAGCAAAAACCGCTCAGAGGGATAGATAAACTCTTCAAAGGTGTTTTTTATTTTGTTTTGCGACAACCATGCCGGAGGATGGTGCATCAACAAAAATGCAGAGCGGTTAGGTGACAGATTATCTTTACCCACAGCCTCTTGATATTGCCGCGTCAATATTTCGAGCTTGCCCGTATAATCACCCTCGGTAATTTGCAACCAGGCCGAATTCAAACCCACAATGGAAAGTGGGGGCCGGTCAGGCAAATCCAGGTGCAGGGAAAAATCGCCAGGAACAATCGATATGTTTGATTTTATATACGGATTTTTCCGGTATTCCTGAACAATCCCATTAAACCAGGTTTGATAATTGCCAAACAAGGTTTCAAACATGGCCTTGTTGATGGGCTTATGTAAATTTTCATCCAGTTTTGCAAAGCTGGCTACGCCGATGCTGTCATGCTCGATGATTTTGCGTAATATGGAAAAACCGTCTTCAATATCCTCGGCACTCGGACGAACCAGATCATGATTGCCCGGCACAGGTATGACAATGGGAGCGGGTTTTCCCGCCGGAACGGAGAGTTTTTGGATGATCTCGTCTAAAAAAGATTGAAATTGTGTGTACTCCTCTGGCTTGCCGTGCCAGCCGATGTCACCAGTGATCAGGATCAGGTCGGGTATGCCACGCGCTTCGAGCATTCCCGCCATGCTTTCAAAAAAAACCTCATTGAGATGCCGACGGTCCACTTTCCCCGGGCATCCCATATGAATATCGGAAATATGCAACCAGCGCAGGGGTTCGGACATGTGATTCAACCTTTTGTGGATGAAGCCAGGGCAGCGACACGAAAGCCGAACATGCTGACCCGGAATGCAGCCGGATTTTCGAAACGAAAAGCCGAACGCAGGATTCAATGGGAAAGCTCCAGGACCCACCCCGCAGGGCCACTCTGTCATCTTCAGAGATCACCGGATCCAGTGGTGCATTCTGACTATGATCAATATTGTATACGGATTGCGGCACCACTCAAGGACATTTCCCGTCAGATCGCAATGGACACGAATCCATCTTCGGCGGAATCAAGTCCAACTGGCGTGGGTTCCCTGGCCTTGCCTTGGTCATGGTTGGCCGGTTCTGAATTCTGTTTATCTGGCAAGAGAAAATGTATATAAAGGTTGAAGCAGAGGTCCGGAAGCGGTGAGATGGTTTGGAGACGGGAATGAGGACGATATTCCGGTATATGCCGGGATGAGGGGTATTGACCATGTTGCGGACGGTTGATGCGGAAATTGGTGAAAATGGAGAGGTATATTTGTTGGAACCCCTGGTATTGCAGGAGTGGCATCGGGCGCTCGTGATCATATTGGGGCCTTTGGAAGAACCCGGAGTGGTCGCCCCTTTGGGGAGTGGTGCTTTGCTGATGTCGATTCTGAACAATAATCAATTACCACCAGAGTCTCGTTTGTCTGCTGAGGAAATCGATGCCCACATTCAGGCAGAGCGGGATGCATGGGATTGAACGGTTTGGTTTATCTCGACACCTGTATTGTCATCTACCTGGTGGAGAGGCACCCTGCGTACTTTTATCGTCTGGCAGAAAGAATGCTGGGTACCGAGCGATGTTTTTGTCACAGCATGTTGGTAGAACCGGAATGTCTGGTCATGCCTCTGCGTCTGGGGCGGAATAATTTGGTGGAGAAGTATCATGATTTTTTCCTTGGCAGCATTTGTTTACCCATGCAGGATTCCATGTTTCTGCATGCTGCGGAACTGCGTGCCCATCATGGTTTGAAGACGCCAGATGCATTACACTTGGCTTCTGCCATGCATCATGCCTGCCTTGAGTTATGGACCAATGATGACCGCATGGTGTCTGTTGCCCCGAAATTGGCGGTCAATGTATTACGTGGTTGAGGTTTCCCTGTGGGGCAAAAAGAGCCTCAAATGACAAATTTTGTCACTTTGGAACTGTCCATAAATAAGTTGAGCATTTCAACCGCTCAAAAAAGCTGATGCTCAATGCCAATAGAGACTGTTTTGTTAGTGTTATTTATGGACACATCCTTTGTCACGACAAGGGCTGCGCCGTGATGGCGATTGCAAGTGTCATATCCCACTGGAATCAACCGCGTGAACATCCATGGTTCACGAAATCCTGCAAGGCGAGGCGCACATCCTGCACCACGGTTGTCCAATCCTGGTTTTCTTTCTGACGAAACAGTCGCATGATACCCGGATACCACGGTGAATCCGGGCGGTGTTCCAGCCAGCGCCAATCGATCCCGATAGAGGGCAGCAACACCCAGCAGGGTTTGCCCAGGGCACCGGCCAGATGCATGACCGCCGTATCGACGCCGATTACCAGATCCAATTGGGCAATGATCGCTGCCGTATCGGCAAAGTCCGTCACCTCGGACCCCAGATTCAGCAATGGTTGTCCGGGGGGCGGGATGAGCGGCGATCCGGCTCCGGATGGATGTTGCAAGCCGATGAACACCACCCCCGCCACTGACCACAAGGGAGCCAGAATGTCCAGACCCGGCAGGGAACGGCAGGCATCGTTCAAATGCCCCGGATTGCCCCGCCAAACCAGACCCACACGACACTTGCCCGGCGGAATCCGGCTGGCCCAGGCGGCAATGCGCTCCGGCAGCGGGTGCAGATAGGGCAACCGGTCGGGAATGTTCTCCTGGACGATACCCAGATGCAGCGGAATGCTGAGCAGCAGGGTCCAGGCATCATGGTGCGGAATGACCATTCCGGCCAACGGTGCCTCGACCAGAACCTGATCGACACCCGGGAGACCACCAAACAGGGCTTGCAGAGGTTTTTTGCAGACCAGCGTGATGTTCCGAACGCCCAGTTCTTTGAGAATGGGCAAAAAACGCCCAAACTGGATCATGTCGCCATACCCCTGCTCCGGCCACACGAGCAGACTCTTTCCCGCCAGGTTTTCGCCCTGCCATTGGGGAAAAGGGAGGGCGGGCAACATGAGAATCGGCTCTTTTTTGCCAATGTGGTAGCGGTATTCGTAGAGCGGCCACCCTTCGCGAAAACGTCCCTGCGCCAGTAGGGTAAGACTCAGATAAAACAGGGCATCGGCATCGTGCGGGCGCTGCCGCAAAACGGCCAGATAGGCGCTGATGGCCTCATCCAGCCGCCCGAGCTTGTCCAGCAGATTGCCGAGATTGAGATGGCCGACCACTTGCTGCGGGGCCAGGTGCAAGGCAAGCCGAAAATGGGCTTCGGCCTCGACATGCCGCTGCAACTTGTCCAGCAGATTGCCATAATTGTTGTGCGTTTCGACACAAGCGGGCTGTTGGCGCAAGGCCTCCTGAAAACAGGCCTCGGCCTCGGCCAGCCGACCCGCGCCATGCAACAGGCTGCCCAGATTGTTGTGGGCCTGGACCAGATCCGGTCGAAGCCGCAATGTCTCCCGATAGGCCTCTTCCGCCTCGACAAACCGCTTGCAAGCGTGCAACAGGTTGCCAAGATTGAGATGAGCCTCGGCATAGCCGGGATGCAGATGCAACGCCGTCCGGAACAGGGTTTCGGCTTCGCTCAACCGCTGCTGTTCGTGCAACAGAATGCCCAGGTTGTTGTACACATCGACAAAATCGGGCGCTTCCACCAAAACCCGCCGCCAACAAGCCTCGGCCTGGGCCGGTTGTCCCAGTTGCGCGGCACATACCGCCGCCAGATTCAACAGGGCAGCATTGTGTGCATCATGCCGCAACGCCTCGCGGGCCATGTGCCAAGCTTCAGTCACCTGACCGGCTGAAAACAGGGCCTTGATTTTTGCAAACCTGCCGTCCTTGTGCCTGGATTTTTTCATTATATTTCAAATAGGATACCTTCTTGCCGACCCAAATAATCACAGATCCATGGCATGGAGAGCATTTTCCACAATATCCTTGACATCCTCGACAGACAAATGGCAAGTCGGCTGCAAATTCCACCATCGCCCATGTGCCAACCAGTGACGCAATTCCAGGATACTCTCAAGTTCGGCCAGCATGGCCAGCTTCTCAGGTTCATCGGCCAGGTATCGTTTCCAGGCTTGCAGAATTCCCTGTTTTCCCTGAAAACTTATTTTTGCTGCCTGGTTATGCGCATGGGCATGCAATACTGCGAATTGCCCACTCATGAAATTATTTTGCTTGTCATTGATTCGGACAGCAAGGTTGTGACGGATCCGTCCCTCGATTGCAGACAACAGATTAAATTTAATAAGATTTTCCAATTCGGTAACAAGCGAGTCGAAATATGAAGTCGGGGTTTCAAACAAGTCAATCCCAATGTCGAAGTTTTCCAAGGCATCCATATCGATTTTTCCCAGACATGCCATGATAAAATAGTTCTTTCTGAAATTCAGGCTTTTCAATGATTCCTGATAATATTTCCAGATAAAACCGATATCCAGAACCTGACCGGAAACATCAATCAAGGCATTCATGACCGAACAATATTTTGCAAATGTTCAGTAAATGTTTCTTCGGTAACGCGCAACAGGGAACGACGATCCGTTGGCGGAACAAAGTACCAATCCGCACGCCGCATTCTTTCTTCCATGGGAATAATTTGTTGTGATCTGGCACTCTCCAGATTGTGAAACACAGCCTCTTTTGGTGGAATACTCGTGACCCGGACCATATGAAACCCGGGGGCCTGTCCGGAATCATTGAGGACAAGCATCAGTTTACCAAGAGACCCTACCATGTCCACACGACCCAACCCTCCCAAAATGACCATGCCAACAGGTGTCAACGTCACTGTTTCGGAGATGACATGAATCGCCATCATGGGTGCATCATATCTGCCCCATGTTCCCATGACATCTTCCTGGATGGCAACTTGATCAATCCTTGTGTCCAGAAACCCTTCTTTCTGGTAAGGGGATAACCAGGCAGCAATTTGCCGGTGAAACAGGAAGTCGAGTTTATCCAACCAGATTTTTCTGCGGATTTCCCAGTCAATATGGCCGGAGAGCGTATCCCGTTCTCTTTTTTTCTTAAGAAATTCAGAAAATTGCAGATTAGACATCCTGGCCTCCCTCAATAGTGGATCTGGTCGATATTCTATCATGAACAGCCTGTTGTCAGCACATGATTTTGTTGACCTGTTCGAAAACATCTTCTGAAAAAAAATCCAATCCTGGGGATTATTTCCGTTTGCCAACATGCAACCCGGGTTCCGATTGTTGCCAGCGCAAGCCGTGGTGTCGGAACAGGATTTTCAGGCTGCGGTTGGTGTGCAGGAGGGCCAGACCGCTGCGGGGGGTGTAGGCCGGGAAAACGAGCTGGTTTGGATCTTCGGGGGCGGTTGTCAGGGCGAGCAGAAGCGATCCCTGGGGATGCAGCAATCGGGTCAACCTGTTGAGGAAGGGGCCGGGGTGTGCGTGGCGGTGTAACGTGTCCACGAGGAGAATGGCGGCAAAGAAAGTTTCGGCATTTTCCGGCGGCAGATCCTGAAAAGGTTCCCGGAATTGCATCTGCCCATGTTTGTTTCCCGGGGGATTTTCCCAGGCCTGGAGATCGCTGTCCATGACCAGGATATGGTTGGTTTGGGCAGCGGAAAGCGTACCGGTTTCCAGCAGGGCCAGGACCTTTTGCCGGAGGTTGTTGCCGTCCGGATTGAACACGCCTTGCAGGGGATCGACTGCCAGTTGACGACAGAGTTCTGGTTCCCAGTGGTCGAAAAAGTTGGTGAATCGGCAACCACATTGGGCACAATGGTAATAATCGACCGGAATGCCGGCATGGGGCAGGCGATAGTGAAAACCATCGGCCTGGCAACGCGAATAATCGACGGCGGCCACCCAACCGGACCGGGCATTCCCGCAACAACGACAGGGAATAAACTCTTGCAGGGGGGGATGGGGTGGCAGAAATGGTCCCTGGGGCCAGCGCCAGGTTGACCCCTGCCGGATCGGATCCCAGGCAGCGCTGGTTCGGGGCGTGTGTGGCTGGGGAGTCATGGTGACTGGGGTAGGGGCTGGTGAAGAGGGGAATGCCGATGGCAATTCTGGCATCAGGTTCCCGGCGGGTGCCGGTGTCAATTCTGGCGTCAAGCTTGCGGTGGATGCCGGTGTCCATGCTGGTGCCGGGAGCGTTGCGGAGGGTGGCGTCGAGGTGGTCCACTGTCGAAGGGCCGCGACAACCTGCTCCATGACCGCAGACCAGTCATCCGAATCTTGTTGTCGAAACAAACGCATGGTTGGATACCAGGGGGAGTCGTCCCGCTCCAGCAGCCAACGCCAGTCGGGAACCCGGGTGATCAAAGTCCAGACCGGGCGACCCAGCGCCCCGGCCAGATGGGCAATGGCCGTATCCACGGTCACGATCAGGTCCAGGGCCATCATGGCTGCCGCCGTGGCGGCAAAATCGACCAGAACACCACTGACATCCAGCAGACCCTGCTGGAACACGTCCGGGGAAGGGGTGGGCAGTTGCAGGGAGACCAGGGTCACTTCCGGAACCTGATGCAGGCGGGAAAACAGGGTCCAGGGAATGGAGCGTTGGGCATCGTGGGGATGGGTGGAGCGGCCAGCCCAGACCACGCCAACCGCCCGGCGGGTCGGCACGGCCTGTTGCCGCCAGACCCGCCAACGCTCCACTTCGACGGGATCGGCCCACAAATAGGGTACCGGCAGCGCCGCCAGCAGATGCAGGTCCGCTCCCACCAGGCCCGGCAAGGCACTGACAGGGGTCTGCCAGTCAAAGGGTTGGCCGTGCGCGGGATTGGAGACCACCAGGGGTTGGCCCGGCAGGGTGCGCAGCAAACGCCGCAACGGCGGGGAACACCCCACAACGATGCGGCCCTCGCCACGGCTCAACAACAGAGGTATGAAACGGGCAAACTGGATGGTGTCGCCATATCCCTGTTCACCAAATACGATCAGGGTTTTTCCGGCCAGGGAGCCGCCCGGCCAGCAGGGTTGGGAAATCCTGGGCAGCAGACTGCGGGCATATTCCATGCGATAGCGCCAGGCATAGCGTGCCCACCCCTCCGGGAACTGCCCCAGTAAAAGCAAAAGTTGTCCAAGCATGAAATTGGCCTCGGCCTGATCCGGGGCCATATTGAGGAGGGTGGTCAGGACATCGCGGGCGGCCAGAAAACGACCCGAGGCCAGCAGATGCAGGGCCAGATCATAACGCAATTGCAGATGCTGCGGCTCCCGGGCCATGGTGGCCACCAGACGCCGTATTTCCCTGTCGGCAGCGCCATCCTGGAGCAACGCCTTTTCCACAGGTCACTTGGTTTCCTGGAGGGACTGGAAACCGGCCAACTGCAAGAGTTTCTGTCCGGTTGGACCCATCACCCAGTTGACGAAGGTCAGATGATCGCCTTTGGGTTCCCCGAGTGTGTAGAGATAGAGGGGCCGGGTCAGCGGATAGGTCCGTGCTGTAATGGTTTCCCGACTCGGGGCGATACAGGAACGGTCGGATCCCTGGAAGAGACACAGGGTTTTGACCTTGGCACTGACAAAAGCCATGGCCGTGAAACCGAGGGCACAGGGGTCGGATGCGACGTGTTGGATCAATTCGCGGCTGGTGGGAAAATGGCCCAGTTCCCGGCTCATGCGCCGGTTTGCCTGCAACAGATGGTCGCGCATGAAGGAGTAGGTGCCGGTCTTGTTTTTCAGACTGGCCAGACGCAGACGCTGCCCGGAGCAATCCGGTACCGTGACCCCCAGATCCGTCCAGCGCCGAATCTGTGGATGCAGGCCAAACAGGTCACCCAATTGTTCGACACGGATTCCCTGCAAAGGGTTGTCGGGATGCACGACCAGGGTTACGGCATCCCATCCCACGATCCGCTCGACCGGTTCGGCGTATCCCCGCTTGACGGCCAGGCGTTTTTCCCGTTCCTTGATGGGGCGGGAAGATGCGGCAATGTCCACATGGCCGTTGATCAGACCCGCAATGCCATTGTCCGCACCGCCCCCTTCCACCAGCAGATTCGTGTCTGGATATTCTGCCCGAAAGCCGTCGGCCCAGCCGTACAATGCTTCGATCATGGTTTCGGAACTTCTGATGCGCACCTTGGTCATGGCATCATCTGCGCCGGCGGTGGCCGAGGCAGCCGGCCCACTCTGCCAAAGAACCAGAACAGCCAGGAGTATCCACCGGATTTTATTCACATTCAATCTCCACAACTTGCCATGGGTGATCCCGATCAGATCTGGAGAGAAGCCAAGGCCGATACATCGAAACTGTATCGGAACATCAGGCCATGAACCCTGATATTTCAAGATACCATTATTGCATCGATTCGGGCAACGCAAGGAGAGTCAGGGCAAGCGCATTTGCCTGGGAGTCTGGGTGTTTTTCCAGCACAGAGGCAGGCGAATGCCCTGTCCTGGGAGCATGAGCGTTCCACCCGCAAACGGCAGGTCAGACGCCTGTGTTTCCGGGACAGATGTAATTTTTCTGGACAAAAAATCGCGATGTCGTGACAATCAGCCACCAGGGGTCGCAGGCCGGGACCAGGAACCGGGACCACCAGCCGGGATCAGAAGCCGGAATGAACAGGTCGGGGCCATGGCAGTGAAATCGGATCATATTGTCACCCATTTTCGGCAAATTCTCCTCTGGCCTCTGCAATTGATGCCTCTGGCAGTTCATGATGATCGGCAACATTGGCAATTGCTGGAACAGAATCAGGGCAAGTCCGACTGGTACCGGGTCGAAAACAAGTTTACCGGGGACCGGCACAGCGTCAGGCAGGGATTCCAGGAGCGGTACTACAAGGAGTTCGTGACCTTTCCACCCTATGTGCAACGCTTTCTCTATGGTGAAAGCCGCAGCCTGACCCGGTCGGATCTCACGGACCCTCCCGGTGATTCTGCCCTGAAAGTGTTTCGTCGCCACAATGTGATCGCCCTGCGCCTGACCCTGCACAAGGGTGACGATCCCATTGTGCTTTCCGTGCCTTTTGTCGGCTTGTATTTTTTTGACGATATTGATCTGGCCTTTCTCAAGGTTGAGGTTTTTACCAACAATCTGCCTCTGACCACCGTGCGTGACCTGTTGTATCGTTTTGGTCGTGCCTATCCGACCGGCTGGGACGAAACCGGCCAGGGAGTCCACAATGCGGCGTGTGTGGAGTGGCTGGCGGCGGATGGTCGCGTTTTGGCATCATCGGATTTTGATAATCAAAACAAGTTTTTATCGTTTACCTGTCGGCATCGTGCCCCTTGCACCTCGTCGCACTGGGCTTTTCTGCTGCATCCTCTGGTCCTGGATCCTTCCGAGGAGGAGGGCGATATTCGTTACCGGCAGATCGAACACCACCGCATGCCGCTGATGGCCTATCTGGCTGTCGATGATCCCCGCAGCATTTCCCGCGAAGAGTGGATTCGGCTTGGCCTTATCGCCACGTTGCATCCGGATGAACCGATTCCCCTCCATGATCCAGATGTGACGGATTTCAATGCCCGCTATTGTTATGATCGATTCTGGAGCAACACCGACGGTGGGTCCAATACCCGGTTTTTGTGCAGCGGACAGGCCTTTGTCGTGGTCGGCGATGCGCGGGAAAGCTATTTTCTCAACAATGATCGTGGCATCCAGGCCCATTTTCGTCATCAATATTTCATTCTGTTTTTGATCACCCACCTGCACCGGGCGGCCCTGCTGATTTTTTCCGACCGTCTGGTGGATGCCATCCATGACATGGATATCAAACAGGCCAGCTCCGTCCACAGATTTCGCCAGCGCATCCATGCCAGCTTCGAGGCATTTTTGCGTTTTACGCACCGTTACTGGTTTCACGAAATTTCCGAACGTCCCCACATGCAGTCCATTTATCGCCTTTGCTCTGGATGGCTCGGCAATGATGCCCTTTATGCCGAGGTCAAGGAGGAGTTGCGCGACATGAGCCAGTATCTGGACAGCGATGCGCAACGCCGCCAATCCACCACGGTCGTGCGTCTGACCGTGGTGACCACCGTCAGTCTGGTGGGTACGGTGGCCACCGGTTTTCTCGGCATGAACATCATCAATGAAGCCGATGCCCCCTTCTGGTTGCGTTGGAGTTATTTTCTCCTGACCATTTCCGGCACGATTTTGTTTGTGCTGTACGCCATCACCAAATCAAAATGGCTGGCTGATGTCATGGACATTCTGTCCGATCATCGGATTACTCTGCGTGAACGTCTTTCCCAACTGGTCGTGTTTACCCGGCACCATGCACGATAGCGTTTTCGTGCCATTCTTTTTCGAAACAGCGTGAATCCATTCAACAGTCGTCCTGCGGATCGATGCCGGCCATCCCCCGGGTCATCCAGAGGATATACGGAAGGAGGTCTCGTGGCTGGAACCAGTCTGTTGACCCTGATCGACGACATTGCAACCCTGCTGGACGATGTGGCGGTCATGAGCAAGATTGCGGCCAAAAAAACCGCCGGTGTGTTGGGTGATGACCTGGCCCTCAATGCCCAGCAAGTGGCCGGCGTCCAGGCTGACCGGGAGTTGCCCGTGGTCTGGGCCGTTGCCGTCGGTTCGTTCAAGAACAAATTCATTCTGGTCCCGGCGGCCCTGGCGATCAGCGCCATCCTGCCGTGGGCCATCACCCCGCTTTTGATGCTGGGCGGGGCCTACCTCTGTTACGAGGGTTTTGAGAAAATCTTCCACTCCCTGCACCTGCATCAGGCCAGACAAAATTCCTCCATGGCCCACGCAACCGTTGCCAATGCAACCGTTGCCGACGCAACCGTTGCCAATGCAACCGCTGCTGCCAATGCAATCGTTACCGACGCAACCGCCGCCAACGCATCCGGCCCTGGATCCCCCAGGCTGGACATCGACAGGACCACTCTGGAACGGGATAAAATCGCCGGGGCCATTCGTACCGATTTCATTCTTTCCGCAGAAATCATCACCATTGCCCTGGGAACCGTTGCGACGGCACCGTTTCCAAAACAGGTCATGGTCTTGACATTGGTGGCTGTCGGCATGACCATCGGTGTCTATGGTGTGGTGGCCGCTATCGTCAAGCTGGACGACGGGGGTGCTTGGCTGCTGCGCAAAAGCGGCGATGCCCTTTTGGCCAGGGTGCAGAGAGGAATCGGCAAGATCATTCTGGTCATGGCACCCTGGCTGATGAAGCTTCTCTCCATTGTGGGGACGGTGGCCATGTTCATGGTTGGTGGAGGGATCCTGACGCATGGCATACCGGGTTTTTCCGGCTGGGTGCATGATCTGACCCTGTCCCTGCATGGCCATCCCGGAGTGGGCACCATTCTCGCCATGACGCTCCCTCTCTGTCTGGACATTCTGACCGGAGTTGTCACCGGCGGCCTGCTCCTGTTCGCCATGAAACAATCCGTATCCTGGCAGCGGTCAAAAGGTTGTCTGTAGCGACAGGATCACCATGTCATCGCGATGGATGATTTCGTTGCCGGCGAAAAAGCCCAGGATCGAGGCAATCTCGGTGCTGTGATGACCGATGATGCGGCGCAGATCGTCGGCGTTGTAATTGACAAGCCCCTTGGCCACTCTTTCACCCTGGGGCGTGGAGCAGTAGAGCGCGGCTCCCCGGTCAAATTCGCCGGCAACTTCCCGGATTCCTTTGGCCAGGAGGCTTTTTCCTGAAAACAGGGCAGCGACCGCCCCCTGATCCAGGATCAGGTCCCCCTCGGCCAGCAGACCATCGGCTATCCAGCGTTTGCGGGAACTGATGGCATCGGCCTCGGCCAGAAACAGGGTTCCCAGGGGATTGCCCTGAAAAAGGGTGCGGATGGGATCGGCACGAAAGCCATTGGCCAGGACCGTGCGGCAACCACTGCGGGCGGCCTTGCGGGCGGCGCGCAGCTTGGTCACCATGCCGCCCGAGCCGACCAGGGAACCGGCACCTTCCGCCAGGGCTTCCAGTTCGGGGGTGACTCGTTCCACCAGGGCAATGCGTTGGGCATCCGGGTGGGTTCGCGGATTGGCGTCGTAGAGTCCATCCACATCGGAGAGCAGGATCAGCAGATCGGCACGGATCAACCCGGCCACCAATGCGGCCAGGGTATCGTTGTCGCCGAAACGAATCTCCACGACGACCACCGTATCATTTTCGTTGACGATGGGGACCAGCCCCAGATCCAACAGGGTTTCCAGGGTATCGCGGGCGTTGAGATACCGGCGGCGATGGGCCACATCATCCCGGGTCAGCAGGATCTGTCCCACATGGCGGCCCAGTTCGGCGAAAGCCTCCTCGTAGCAGCGCATCAAAAAGCCCTGTCCGGCGGCGGCGGCGGCCTGTTTTTCCCGGAGGGCGAGCAGAGGGCGTCCCAGATTGAGACGGGGCTTGCCAGCCGCCACGGCTCCCGAGGTGACAATCACCACCTGGCGTCCTTCCTGGATCAACCCTTCCACTTCCCGGCAGCGGGCCGCAATCCATTCCCGATCCAGGGTGGTACCGCCTGCGGTCAGCAGATTGGAACCGATTTTGACCACCACGCGCCGGGAACCTGCCACCTGTTCCCATTCGTGTTTGAGCCGCTCCTCCATGCACGGGATCCTTCCCAAAAATATTTTCCAAAAAAAACAAATGAAAAACTGGGATGGGGGTCCAGGGGGAAGGGCTGCGCCCTTCC
>JADGCO010000057.1:0-15350 GCA_015228935.1 Magnetococcales bacterium
GCCAGTTTTTAAAAAAAGATACCCTCGAAATCAAGGTTTTTTTTGGTCGTTTGCGAAACCATTTCCCGACCGATTGCCACAAGCCGGACGGTCGGGAAATGGCGTTGCCGGATAAATCCCGTTCCTGAAAAAGCTTGTCCAAAATATTCACGGCATGCTGACGCATGATGGTTACAGACATGTTTGACACCTTTCTGAAAAAGCTTTTCAGGACTCATCAAGATGGGGAGGTTTATTATCCTGGTCATGAATTTTCAACGCCCGATAACCCTTCCCTGCCATGCGTCACATCAAGCGACACTACTCAAGGTCTCTCATAAAGCAATTGCCCCTCCCGCAGGGCGATGGCGACCACATGGTTCAATGACGAACGCCATTGCGTCACCTCATCCTGGCTGTAAACCAGAATATCCTTTGAGATTCGAAATCGTTTGATTGCCTTGCGAATGGTTTGCAGCTCCTGCCAACGGCTGCGCGTGGCAAACCCTTTCCGCTCCACCACGAGCAGGTCGATGTCCGACTCGGCGGTGGCATCGCCCCGCCGCGCCATTGAACCGAACAAAATAATCTGTTCCGGCTACACGGCATCGACAATGGCGCGGACCATGTCATCCAAGACTTCCCGAGAAAAATGCATCGATCCGCTCAATCCTGTAGAATTCACAGCCAACTCTCTTGCACCGTTTCATACCAAATCATCCAGATCCACCCGCAACGCCTTGGCTAAAGCCCCCATGATGTGAATTGATCCATCATGATTACCGGACTCGATCTCTGCAACATGTGCCGGACTGCATCCCGTCGCTTCGGCCAACTCATCAATACTTAAACCACGGTACTCTCTCCATATTTTAATTTTTGAATCCGGTCCATCAAGGAGACGATCAACCATGGATGCAGGAATTGCCTCATCCTCACCGGATGCGATTTTCCTTTTAATTTCTTGCGCTTCAATAACATCTTGCAAGTCACACAACAATTCGCGCATTCTCTCGTACTCTGCCAAGGCCAGGACAACCACCTTGTCGCCATCTGGACTGGAAATAATCTGAGGAATGGCCGTCATTTCTCATACTCCTTTGTAAATATCACCCCTGGAACCAATTTTCTCAATACTCATGATTAAACCATCGTCGTCAAAAATCACTCTCCAATTGCCAATACGCAACCTGAAAAAGGGCAAACCACACAGTTTTTTTACATCTCCCTGGCCAACATTCGCATAACTTTGGATCGCTGCACGTATCCGGCGAGAATCATCCAGAGACAACCGGCTCAAGGTCCTGGTGGCCTGTTTACTATAGGCGATCATTTTCATGGGTTTACAATAGCAAATCGCAATCATGCAAATCAATGACATTTTCGTGATCGCTACAAGCAACTCCCCTGAAGGATCACCTGCATCCCCGTTTTTTCAAAATTATCCCGTTTTTGGACAGCCTCCGAAATAAATGCATCGATCCGTTCAATCCTGTAGAATCCATGGCCAACTCTCATGCACGACGTATATTCCTGGCAAACACTTCGGGACAGAAAACCATGAACTTTTCCCTGCAAAAACGGCTGACCTGGCGGCTGGCTCTGTTGCTGGTGGCTGTCTTGGCCATGCAATGGGGTGTTGTCGAGCTGATTTTGGGGCAGATCATCCGGGAACACGTCACCTCAAGGCTGGCGCACGATGCGGATACCTTGCTTTCCCAATTACGCCTGGACCCGGATGGCGGCGCGGAACTGTCTCCAGCCCGGATTGACCCCATATATCAAAAACCCTGGTCGGGACACTATTATGCGCTGCGCGTGAAACAAGTCACCCTGCGTTCGCGTTCGCTGTGGGATGGTACGCTGCCGCTGCCGACACTGGCAACAGGAACCGAAACCCTGACCAGCCTGACCGGACCCCGCCAACAACCCCTGCTGCTCCTGACCCGGGAATTCGTCAAGCTTGGCCACGCCGTCACCATCAGTGTGGCCGAAGATATGAGCGACATCAACCGGGGCGTTGCCCGCCTGCAATTCTGGCATGCCGTCCTGGCATTCATGGCCATTGGCATCCTGTTGGTGCTGCAACGCCGGACCCTGCGGCATGGCCTGCAACCCCTGGATGAAGCCCGCAAGGAAATTCACCGTCTGGAACATGGCGAGGTGGACCATCTGCACAACGCCCATGTGCCTTTGGAAATTCTGCCCTTTGTCGATGAGATCAACTCCCTGGTCACCACCCTGTTGCGCCGCATGCAACGCTCCCGTCATGCCACAAGCAATCTGGCCCACGCCATCAAAACCCCCCTGACCCTCCTCCTGCAACTGGCCCATCATCCCAATCTGGCCGCCCATGAAGCGCTGCAAGAGACCCTGCGCCAACAAGTCACCACCATCCGCCGTCTGACAGATCGTGAATTGAAACGGGTGCGTCTGGCCGGCTCCGGAACCCCCGCCATGCGGGTGAATCTCCAGGAAGAACTGACCGCCCTGGTCGCCACCCTCAAAATGGCCCACCGTTCCAAAGAGTTGACCATAACCCTGGATGTTTCAGCCCGTCAGCCACTGCCCATGGACCGGGAGGATCTGCTGGAACTGGGGGGCAATCTGCTGGACAATGCCTGCAAATGGGCCAGGCATGCCATCCATTGCCAAGCCATTTACGACGCGGCAACGCTCACCCTGCTGATCGAGGATGACGGCCCCGGCTGCCCGGCGGAACATCTCAACCATCTGCCGGAACGCGGCATACGCGCCGATGCCACCACGCCGGGTTCTGGTATCGGCCTCGATATTGTTCAGGAGATTGTCAAGGATTATGCGGGCGAGTTGCGACTCGGCCAATCAAACCGGCTGGGCGGTTTTTCGGCCCAGGTTACCCTGTCCTTTTCATGACTTCCGTGCCCTGGCCAGATTGATTTGCGCTGAGGTACCTCAGACCGGCTCCAACACCAACCGGACACCCTCCGGGGCACTGGCAAAAAATTCCCGTAGTTTTTTCATGGCCCGGGTTTCCAATTGCCGGACCCGCTCGCGACTGATGGACAATTTTTCACCCAGCTCTTCGAGGGTGGCGGGGTGATCGGACATGATGCGTTCTGCCACCACCTGCCGTTCCCGGATGTCCAAGCGGTCCAGAGCCTGTTGGATCATGCTGGCAAGAATTTTTTGTTTTTCCTTGGCCAGGGCCACGCTTTCCTGGTTGGGGCGCAGATCGGGGAGAAGATCCTGGACCTCACCATGGCCCCCTTCCAACACGGGACGGTTCAGGGATTCATCGCCCCCGCCAAGCAGGCGGCTGTCCATTTCCAGGATGGTGCTGGTGTCGGTCTGGAAGCGGTCGGCCAACTCTTCGGCCTCTTCCCGGGTCAGGGGTGCCGAACCTTCCTTGGCCTGACGCAGCTTGAAAAAAAGGCGACGCTTGACCTGGGTGGTGGCAATCTTGACCATGCTCCAGGCGCGAAGTATATATTCATGAATGGCGGCGCGGATCCACCACAAGGCATAAGTGGCCAACCGTGCCCCCCGATGGGGATCAAACCGTTTGACGGCATGCATCAACCCCAGGGTACCTTCCTGGACCAGTTCGGAGAGTTGCAGGCGATAGCCGAGATACTCCCGGGCGGTTTTCACCACCAGGCGCAGGTGCGACCAGACGAGTTGGTGGGCTGCGTCCAGATCTCCCTGTCGCCGATAGCGTTCGGACAGATCCGTCTCCTCCTCAAGGGTCAACACGGGAGCCTGATGCACACGATGCAAAAAATTCTGAAAACCCGAACCGTTATCGATAACGGTCAGCGCCCGATTCAGATCGTGTTGCTCGATGACAGCCGGATCGTTCATTTTCTTGTCCTCCTTTCTTCCGATATCCATCTTATTTTTCAATTCTTTTTCGAGACCTTCGACAGTGCCATGCCCACAGACGGGAAACACAAGGCAGAGCATTTTTTTCTTCTACTACCAGATTAGGTAGCAACTCAACAGAAAAATGCAAGCCCCCGATGCCAATTTTTTTTTGGTCATGATCAAAGCCTACAAACCCAGAATCTCCTTGGCCAGGGGAATGGTCAGGGGACGTCGTTGTTGCAGGGCGGCGCGATCCAGGATACCGAAGGCCTGGACATAATCCGGGACCCGTCGCGGCAGGCGATTGACCAGAAATTTGATCAGTTCCGGACCGATTCTGACCTGGCGGTCATGGGCCATTTTGACCAGAATGGCGGCCAGATCCTCGGCATCGGGCGGTTGCAGGGAAATGACCGGTCCCCACAGCAGCCGCGTGCGCAGATCATCGCGCAGGGTGGTCAGGTTGCCGGGTTGCTCCTGGCCGGCAAACAGCAAACGCACACCAGCCGCTTTCATGCCGTTGTAGAGATAAAGGACCGCCTCCTGCAAAAGAGGGGAAGAGACCAATTGATCCAGGGTATCGACCGCCACCAGACGACACCCGTCAAAGCGCGACAAAAATTCCGTCAGGATGGCCTCACCCACCCCACCCGCACCTTGGCCACCCAAAAGCCCATCACCGGGATCGGCAACCGGACGGGAATCCCGGCCCATCCCCAAATGGTGATCCAGACTCGCCAGATCCAGATAGAGCGCGGCCTGGGGACCGTATTGGCTCCGCAGGTGTCGCACAGTCGCCTGGAGCAGATGGGTTTTGCCGGTTCCGGCCTCACCACAGAGGGTCAACCCGGCAAAAGGGGGCACATGGGAAATCCCGCCTGCCTCACCAAAATGGCGCACGGCCTCGACCGCCAGACGATTGGCTTGGCCAACGACCAGGTTGGCCAAGGTAAAAACCGGATCCAGGGGCAGATCCAGCAGCAGCTGTTGCGGCAGTCCGGCAGAACCACTCATGGCCGTTTTTCCAGATTTTCACCATGGGCCAGCTTGTGGGTCCAGGCAAACACATAAACCAGGCCGGAAATGCTCGTGGTCGCGGTCGTCAACCAGATGAACGGCTCCACCAGCCAGGCCAATACCCCATAGACCCAGGACACCATGGCCAACATGACCATCAAGATCTGGGCCGCCGTGTTGACCTTGCTGATCCAGAGGGGTTGCATGCGCAAGGATCCGGTCATCAATTGGAAAACCACCGCCCCGATCAGAATGATCACATCCCGGGTCACAACGGCCAGAGTCAAAAACAACGGCATCTGGCCCAGGTAGGTCAGAACGGTGAACCCCGAAACCAGCAACAATTTATCAGCCAACGGATCCAGGTACCCCCCCAACTCGGTCACCATGCCGAACCGTTTGGCAATGAATCCATCGACGGCATCGGTGGCCCCGGCAGCGGCGAACAGCCAAAGGGCAACCTCCTCCCGTCCGTTGATCATCAACCAGATAAACGCCGGCACCACAAAAATTCGCAAAAATGACAAGGCATTCGGCAGATTCATGGAATACGGATCGTCAGTTCGTTCGCTGTACGTTCGGGTTGCTTGCCAATCTGGGCCAGAGATTCCAGGAATTTTTCATCCTGTCCCTGGAAATCGAGCGTCAGCAAGGCATCCCTGGCGGTCAGAGCCGCTGGACGCATGTTGGTCGCCCCGGGAATCTTGCCCAATTTTTTCAAGAATTCGGCATACCCAGCCAGTTGTCGCTCATGGATGACGCGCAGGCGCAGGACATGGTTCAGCTCGGGCTTGACCGCATGCTCCTGACTCCAATTTTCGAAAATCATTTCGACAAATTTCTGGGCCAGGGGGGCATCCAGACAGCTCTGGGATCCCTTGTTGTCAGGTGAATCACACCCCTTGCGCACCCGCAAACGAATGCGCCTCTGTTCTCCTTCGACATCACTCTCGACGAGGGTGGCAATGGCGGCAGGAGGGGTTCCGGCGGTAGTCTGTTCCGGAGTTTCCATGCCATACCATGCGGCCCAGATTTTCCGGGTCCCATAGCGACCCTCCATCCAGCTCCACAAGGCAGGATCCTTGGCACTGATGCGATTCCAGGCCAGATTGGTCATGTCCTCGATATCCCCCACCGGCTCCAGGACGGTCACACCGTAGCGGGCGGCTGTGGATTGCATGGTCTTGGCGAAGGATTGCCCTGGTTCGGCCAGGCGGGCTTCGCCGGTCTCATCCACCTGGGCAAGCAGAAACAAAGTGGAGGGATAGGCATTCTCGTTGTAGGAAAAGCCCATGGCATCAAAGACCTTATGCACGGCATCCCGGGAAAAGGTCACATCCACCACCATGTGCAATTTGGCGTTGACTCCTTCCCCAATGCGCTTTTCCGACTGCACCACCACCCGTTCGACCATGTTGTCCAGACCGGATTTGAGTTCCCGCAACCGGTCGGCCTGGCGCTGCCGATCCTCGCTGGTCAACATGCGAATCTGGATCCATTGCCAAGCCTGCTCCCTGGCCATGGCCATGCCAACAGAACGCGGATCCTGGTTTTTCCCTTCCGTCAGGGGCAAAACCACCTCCACCCCCTTGACCTGATAAAGATTTTCCGCTGCCGCCGAAGAGGCCCAGGCGGCAAAGAAACTCCAGACGATCAGCAACCATCCAGACAGTCGAAAAAAATGGCTCATAGGTAAACCCGCCCTGAAACCGAGGTCAGAGGTGACAAAGTCCGTTTCGAAACGCCAGGACGGTATAGTAACCTCCATGGGAACCGTGTAAAAGGCAGAAAGGAACCTTCGCTCATGACCAAGCCACCCCTTGTACCAAAAAAAGTCTCTTCCGGTCCCGCCATGACCTATCGGGACGCCGGGGTCGATATCGATGCCGGCAATCGTCTGGTCGATATGATCCGTGGGGCCGTACAAACCACCCGCCGACCTGAGGTCTGCTCCGATCTGGGTGGCTATGGTGCCCTGTTCCGCCCGCAATGGAAACACTATCAGGACCCTCTCCTGGTCTCCACCACCGACGGCGTGGGCACCAAACTCAAACTGGCCTTTCTCATGAATCGTCATGATACCGTCGGCATCGATCTGGTGGCCATGTCGGTCAACGATCTTGTGGTTCAGGGCGCGGAACCCCTTTTTTTTCTCGACTACTTTGCCACCGGACGCCTGGATCCCAACGTAGCCGCCACCGTCATCGGCGGTATCGCTGCCGGATGCCGCCAGGCCGGTTGTGCCCTGGTTGGGGGTGAAACTGCCGAAATGCCCGATTTTTATCCTGCCGGTGAGTATGATCTGGCCGGTTTTGCCGTCGGGATTGTCGAACGACAGCGCCTGATCGACGGTCAACGCATCACCCCGGGCGATGTGGTCCTGGGTCTGGCTTCCTCCGGCCCCCACTCCAACGGCTACTCCCTGATCCGACGGCTGGTCCTGCCCCCCCATGGTCCCGGCCTGGATGCCCCCTTCCAGAACGGAACCCTGGGTGAGGCTCTGCTCACCCCAACCCGAATTTATGTGCGCCCCCTTTTGGAACTTTTTTCGCACGTCGATGTCAAAGGCCTGATACACGTAACGGGAGGTGGTTTCTGGGACAACATTCCCCGCATCCTTCCAGAGAGTGTTTGCGTTGAAATCAAGCTGAATAGTTGGCCAATGCCCGCCGTTTTTCAACTGCTCCAGGAGCTGGGCAATGTCGCCCGTGATGAAATGTTGCGCACGTTCAACTGCGGTATCGGCATGATTGCCATACTCCCCCCGACAGACGCCGACCAGGCCCTTGCCCGTCTGCACCAGGCTGGTGAACAGGCCTGGGTCATCGGTCAGGTCATGCCACGGGATGCTGCACCGGAACAGGTCCGCATTCATGACTGAATCCTCTTTTCGTTTCGGTGTTCTGATTTCTGGCAGTGGCTCCAACCTCCAGGCCTTGATCGACCGGTGCGCGGATGGCTATATCCCAGGGCAGATCGCCCTGGTCATCAGCAACGAACCTACCGCCTATGGCCTGGAACGTGCCCAAAAGGCCGGTATCCCGACCTGTATCATCAATCACCGGGATTATTCCAATCGCGCCGCCTTCGAAAAAGTCATGGCGGACGCCCTGGATGCCGCCAATGTGGAACTGGTCTGCCTGGCCGGGTTCATGCGGGTATTGACCTCCTGGTTTGTGCGTCATTATCAGGGGCGGCTGCTTAACATTCACCCGGCCCTCCTCCCGGCCTTTCCCGGACTCCACGTCCAGAAAAAAGCTTTGGAGTCTGGCGTCCGCTTTTCCGGGGCAACTGTCCATTTTGTCGAGGAGGATGTTGATGCAGGACCTGTCGTGGTGCAGGCCGTCGTCCCCATTCTCCCGCAGGATGACGTCCCCACCCTCTCTGCCAGAATTTTGCAACAGGAACACCGTATCTTTCCCCTGGCCGTTCGCCTCTATGCCCAGAAACGTTTGCAAATTCAGGAACAAAAGGTCATGATTCACAAATACGTCATGAACCCCGCCAACACACTCATCAACCCGGATCCCGCATTGGAAACATGACCAATTCACAAACAATTCTTGCCCTTCAAGGTAAACCTTTGTACAATTCCAGCGTGTTATAATAATTCCTGATCGACACATGATGGATGGTCCAACATGACAAGCATGGATGAAACTTTCCTGACAGCAAAGCAATCTGCCGATATCCTTGGCGTTACCCTTCCCACCATCCATGACTGGGTGGAAAAAGGAACTTTGCGCGCTTGGCGAACGCAGGGAGGGCACCGACGTATCGCCAAAAGTTCCATTGACGCCATCCTGCGTCAACGGGAGCGCTCCCTCCAGGGCATCAGTGAAGAAAACTCCCTGGTCCTGCTCGTGGTGGAAGACGATCCTGTCATGCTTGCCTTCTACAAATCCATGGTCCATTCCTGGGATTTCGAGGTCTCTCTCAACTCCTGTACCGATGGTTTCGAAGCCTTGTTGGCCATCGGCAAGGCAAAGCCCGATGTCATCATTGCTGATCTGGCCATGCCCAACATGAATGGTTTCCGGATGATTCGCACCCTGAAAGAGAGCAAAACTCTGGATACCATTTTCATCATTGTCGTGACCGCATTGAGTAACGAGGAAATTGCCCATAGTGGTGGTCTGCCGGACCAGGTCGTGGTGTTCAAAAAGCCACCTCCCCTGGACAAGGTCGAAGCCCTGATCCGCTCCAGAGCCACGGCTTTGAAAATCATCCGTGCATGACGAATACGACCGGGTCGTTTTTTCTTTGGCGCAGTTGTTTGTTGTTTCCACTTCGGAAAACCTGTCACCAAGCCACCCGGTTGGCACCCGGGGCGACTGGTGGGGCACGCCTACGTTCTTTTGATATCATAATCGTGTCAGACAGAAATCCAGCCCCGGGAGATGACATATCCCATGCCGCAAAAAGGTATCCATATCCTGTTGGCAGACGACTCCCGGGAAAACCGTCTGTTGATTCAGGTCATGCTGCAAGATACCCCATACACCCTGCACCTGGCCGTCAATGGTCAGGAAGCGGCCAATCAGTTTGCCTCCACTCCTTTCGACCTGGTCATCATGGATGTATCCATGCCGGTCATGGATGGTTACGAAGCCACCCGAAAAATGCGCCGTATCGAAAAGCATGCCGGGCATTCCCACACACCCATCATTGCCTTGACTTCCTTCGATGTGCGTGAAAATCAAGGAAAGATCCAGGCAGCAGGCTATGATCTGCGCATCACCAAACCGATCCAAAAAAAACAGCTTCTCGAATTGATCGATCATTATTGCAAACATGCACGAAACCCGGAACTTTTTCCCCAAAGTCCGGATCCGGCGACAAGGTCAACGGCCACATCATCGAAACAAGCCCATATATCCACAAATGAAGATTATATTCCCTTTCTGGAAAACGATTCTGAAAACGCCTTGAACCAACAAGTCATTGCCACGCTCAAACACAATCTCCGGGAACACATCAGACCGTTGCTGCTTGAATATGTGACCTCTCTGCCCCAAAGATTGCAGACCCTTGGCCAATCCCTGCACCACCAGGATGAACGTACCTTGCAGGTTACCGCCCACAATCTCAAGGGTGCAGCAGCCATTATCGGCGCACACCGACTCCAGCACCTTGCTGAATCTTTGGAAAAAGCCTTCCAGCAAGGTGTCAAAAATCCCTCGATCAGGGAAATTCTGGCCGCCATGCACAACGAAATGGAGCGGGTATTGTCAGAAATCAGGGAGCTGTTGATGGCAGATCCACCCTGATCATGCCAGTCATTTCGTTGCATTGGCACGCACTGGTCAGGATGTCGCCAGTTTTTCGGCTGCCGCATGAATACGGGTCATGGCCTTTTCCAGGCTGGCCATGGAGGTGGCATAGGAGATGCGGAAATAGGGATCCTTGCCAAAAGAGGCCCCGGCCACCACCGCCACATCAAACCCTTCCAGAAGATATTCCGCCAGAACATTGCTGTCGGTGATGATCTTCCCCGTTTCGGTCTTGCGCCCCACGAGTCCGGAAAAGCAGGGATAGGCATAAAAAGATCCTTCCGGTGTCCGGCAATGCATGCCGGGCATTTCGTTGAATCTTTTCACAACAAAATCGCGCCGTTGATGAAAAGCCTCCACCATGGGCAGCAGGCAATTCTGATCCCCTTCAATGGCCGCCAGGGCCGCCTTCTGGGCAATGGATGTGGCATTGGAGGTGCTTTGGGACTGGATGGTCTCCATGGCCTGGATCACCTCCACGGGGCCAGCGGCATAACCAATGCGCCAGCCGGTCATGGAGTAGGTTTTGGAGACCCCATTCATGGTGATGGTCCGATTCTGCAACCCCGGAACCACCTGGGCGATGGTCGAAAACACAAAGTCGCCAAAGATGATTTTTTCATAGATGTCGTCGGAGACCACCCAGACATGCGGATGACGCAGCAGAACTTCACCCAGGGCAGCCAGTTCATCCCGGGTATAGGCCGCTCCGGTGGGATTGGAAGGAGAGTTGATCACCACCAACCGGGTACGCGGCGTAATGGCCGCTTCCAGGTCCGCCGGACGCATTTTGAACCCATTGGCCTCAGAGGTATCAACGATCACCGGTTCCCCATCGGCCAACATGACCATGTCCGGATAAGAAACCCAGTAGGGAGCCGGGATGATCACCTGATCGCCCGGATTCAACATGGCCTGGGCCATATTGTAGAAAGCCTGCTTCCCGCCCACGGTCACCACAATCTGGTTGGGACGAAATTCGAGGCCATTATCCCGCTTGAATTTGGCAATAATCGCCTTGCGCAGTTCCGGAATGCCCGCCACCGGCGTGTATTTGGTAAATCCCTTGCGAATGGCCTCGATGGCCGCTTCCTTGACGTGGTCCGGGGTATCGAAATCCGGTTCTCCCGAACCAAGACCAACGACATCCCGTCCCTGATCCTTCAGCTCTTTGGCCTTGGCCGTGACCGCCAGGGTGGGCGAGGGTTTCACTTGTTGCACGCGCAGCGACAGTACGGACATGGGGAACACTCCGTTGGCAAAGGTTGCTCTGTGTGTGGATGATTTGAACCCGGAGGCCGGTTGGCACCGGAATGCGGGAGAGATCGCCAAGGCCAGAATCCCGATTTCAGTCACCAGCAACCGGAATCCCATCTCCATAGGTAAATATAAAATGATTGACGCCTCCGGCGCAAGTGGTCCAGAATGAGCGGTTGTGCTTGGTGTGCATTTTTGTCGGAAAGCTCAAGCGGAAATTGCGTGATGGACGGAGGTCAACTGGTGAAACAATCCTCTCTGCCTGGCATCTGACGACCCGAAACCCTTGGAAGACTCCGATCATTACCAAACCCGATAGTGTCCTGCTGGAAAGCGTAACCCGTCGAATTGTATTGGCGGTTCATCCGTTACGCATTATCCTGTTCGGCTCTGCTGCACGTGAAGAAATGGGACCGAACAGCGATCTGGATCTGTTGGTAATCATGCCCAATGGCGTTCATCGCCGACAAACCGCACGCAGGGTTTATCGTGCCTTGCGCGGCATGGGAATTTCCAAAGATATCATTGTCGCTACTGAACAAGATCTTCTGGATTATGGTCGGGAACCATCCCTGATCATTGCTCCAGCCCTTGCCGAGGGGAAAGAATTGTACCATGCCCCCCAATAAGGCTGCCCCGGGTTCTCCCTTGGACTGGCTGCAACGTGCCAAGGGAGATTTGGCCATAGCCAAAATGCCACTGCCAAGTGATGCCTGTTATGAGGATCTGTGCTTCCATGCCCAGCAAGCGGCAGAAAAGGCCGTCAAGGCAGTTTTTCGATATCGGGGCTTTGCGTTCCGCTATACCCACGATCTTGAACGACTCCTGACTGAACTGGAGGGGACAGGTGAAATAATTCCTGAAGATGTTCGTATGGCCGACGATTTGACAACCTTCGCATGGGAAACACGCACCCGTTTCATGGTGAACCCATCACACATCAGGAGTACCAAGCAGCCATCCGCCAAGCTGAAACTGTGGTCACTTGGGCAAAGAAAGTGATCGAAAAATCTGATGAGTCTGCATAAACCATCGATGCATGAAACCACAAATACTCCATTCAAACTCATTTGCCCGTTTGAACCCAAAGGCGATCAACCCGCAGCCATTCGGGAATTGGTCAAAGGGGTGCAAGCAGGACGCCGCGACCAGACTCTGCTCGGTGTGACAGGATCGGGCAAAACCTTCACCATGGCCCATGTCATCCAGCAGATGCAGCGCCCGGCCCTGGTCCTCGCCCACAACAAAACCCTGGCCGGGCAGCTTTATGGCGAAATGAAGGGGTTCTTTCCCCACAACGCCGTGGAATATTTTGTTTCCTACTACGATTATTATCAGCCGGAAGCCTACGTTCCCAAAACCGATACGTTCATTGAAAAGGACTCGGCCATCAATGAGCAGATCGACCGCCTGCGCCATTCGGCCACCCGTGCCCTGCTCTCGCGCCGGGATGTCATCATTGTGGCGTCGGTCTCCTGCATCTATGGACTGGGTTCGCCGGAAGAGTATCTGGACATGGCCCTGACCCTGGGGGTCGGGCAGGCCTGGGAACAGCGTCGCCTGATTCGCAAACTCGTCGAAATTCAATATCAACGCAACGATCTGGATTTTCAACGCGGCACCTTTCGTGTCCGGGGTGACACCATCGAGGTGTTCCCGGCCCATGAAGAGAGCGTCGCCGTCCGTATTGAAATGTTCGGTGATGAAATTGACCGGATGCGGGAGGTAGACTCACTGACCGGGCATCTGCGGCGGGATATCCCGACCCTGACCCTCTTTCCGGCCAGTCACTATGTCACCGGACGCCAAACCATCCTGCGGGCCATGGAAGAAATCAAGACCGAACTCGCCGACCGGCTCGCCTGGTTCCAGCAGGAAAACCGTCTGCTGGAAGCCCAACGCCTGGAAAGCCGCACCCGCTATGATCTCGAAATGCTTCAGGAGGTGGGATATTGCAGCGGCATCGAAAACTACAGCCGCTTTCTGAGCGGACGTCGTCCGGGAGAACCGCCGCCAACCCTGATGGAATATCTGCCGGCTGATGGTCTGCTCTTTGTGGACGAGAGCCATGTGACCGTGCCTCAGGTGCGCGGCATGTACCGGGGGGATCGTTCCCGCAAGGAGACCCTGGTCGAATATGGATTCCGGCTCCCCTCGGCCCTGGACAATCGTCCCCTCACCTTCGAAGAGTGGGATGCCATGCGGCCGCAAACCCTGTTTTTATCGGCCACACCCGCCGCCTTCGAACTGGAACGCTGCGGCAACCAGGTGGTCGAACAGATCATTCGTCCCACGGGTCTGGTTGACCCGCCCTGTCTGATCCGCCCGGTCGAACAGCAGGTGGATGATCTGTTGCATGAAATCCGCATCACCCAGGGCCAGGGCTTCCGCACCCTGGTCACCACCCTGACCAAGCGCATGGCCGAGGATTTGACCGATTACCTGCACGACATGGGCATTGCCGTGCGCTACCTCCATTCGGACGTCGAAACCCTGGAACGCCTTGAACTCATCCGGCAATTGCGGCTGGGAGAGTTTCAGGTTCTTGTCGGTATCAACCTGTTGCGCGAAGGGCTGGACATTCCCGAAGTGGGACTGGTCGCCATCCTGGATGCCGACAAGGAAGGATTTTTGCGCTCCGAAACGGCGCTGATCCAAACCATTGGCCGGGCCGCCCGCAATGTGGAAGGCCGGGTGATTCTTTACGCCGACCGCATGACCGGTTCCCTGCAACGTGCCCTGGATGAGACCAACCGCCGCCGCACCCGGCAGGAAACCTTCAATCGGCAGCACAACATCACACCCGTCTCGGTCAAACGGGAGGTGGCCGAAGTGCCCGGCGGCGAGTTTCACACCGATGCTTCATCCGCAACCGGACGTTCGACACCCCTGCCGACCAATACCCATCCCCCGCTCTCACCCGCCGACAGAAACCGCGAAATCCAGCGTCTGGAAAAACGTATGCGCGATGCAGCCGCCAGCATGGAATTCGAACAGGCCGCCATTTATCGTGACCGGATTCTGGCCCTGCAACGCGAAGAGCTGCTCCTGCCATCCTGAAAGAATCGCTCCTGCCATCCCCGACAAAGAATTGCGTCGGCCTTCCGGAAAGGATCGCTCCTGCCATCCGGAAAGAATTGCATCGGCCTTCCGGAAAGAACTGCTCCTGCCATCTTGACAGGATTGAGGGTGCTATTTATTGTCACCGTCACATCCTGGATTCGCCGGAGAATAAGATATTGTCCCCAATGGGAGCCTCGTGCATGCGCGCAAAAATTTTGGCAACGTTGATTTTCGCAACTTTGACCGCCGGATCGTCCTGGGCACAACCAGGCAACAATCCGTCCGCCACCAGCGGGGCAGAGTCTGAAATGGACATTCGCATGTCATGCGAAAAATTTGCGGAAGATGATCACATTCCGACAACAGAGCTGAGTGCCTACATGACACAATGCATGCAGGACCTGATGTCCGATCCAGGCCAGCAAGGTGCCCCCATGGTCGATGACATGGCCACCGCCAAGCCGGTTGGAACCTATACTGGCAAAGAACCGCCGGCTCAGGCCCAACCACCCACACTCCAGTCTGCGCCCCGCCCAAATGAAAATCGTGGCGGACAATCCTTGCCGTCATCGGTCCCGCTTTCTGCCGGCAATCCTCCGGGTCAGGCCAACCCGTCAGCGGCTCCGCTCCCCATCGGCAATGCCCCGGGTGTGCCCGGACAAACAGCTCCAATCGCCATCAGCAATGCCCCGGGTGTGCCCGGACAAACAGCCCCGCTTGCCGTCGGTAACGCCCCTGGAGTTCCCGGACAACCAGTGGCTGTACAACCTGTTGGCAATGCTCCAGGACAGCTCAAACAATCGGCAGCCCCCCTGCCCGCCGGCAATGCCCAGGGTCAGGTCAGACAGCCAGCTGTTCCCCTGCCCGCCGGCAATGCCCAGGGTCAGGTCAGACAGCCAGCTGTTCCCCTGCCCG
>JADGCO010000057.1:15447-26266 GCA_015228935.1 Magnetococcales bacterium
CCGCCGGCAATGCCCAGGGACCAACCAAGCCGCCAGTAGCCTCGTTGCCTGCCGGTCAGGCTTCGAAACAAACCGGAACAACCAGACTCCCCGAAAAGGGTGTCCAATCCCAACCAGGAACCGGTGCAGCCACACCCACACAACCATACTGAAATAACGAAATCAACCATGTCAAAATGACGGAATTTGCCTGGATGTACCTGGGTGAGTCATGACCATGTCAATGAAAAACAGGATGTTTTTATTGGGAACAGGGATGCTGTTTGGTTCCATGTCATGTGCCCTTGCCACCAATCAGGATCTCCCTTCCGACGATGAACTGGCCAAGGCCTGCCTTGAGTTGGCCGCAGAAAATTCTGTCCCGGCTGCCGAGAGACCACGCTACATGACCCAATGCGTACAGGATTTGCAGATGTCCCTGCAAATGGAAGAGGCAGGCGGTATACAAGAACCTGTTGGCATGCCGGCCAATGTGCCGGATACCCCGGCGACCAGACGTTGAATTTTTGCGCCCGTTTCCGGTGCAGCCTGTAGAGACAATGCGCTTTTGGAGATGGTGTGTGCTTTTGACCCGCCGGCCCAAACAAGCAGGTCGTAGTAACAGACAAAGGCGCTCCGACTTTCTTTGGCGTTGGGTCGTCGTGCAGACAAAGCGCCATCTGATTCGGTACATGCTGCGCAGCCGGCATCCCCCGGGATATTCAGCCAGGGCCGCTTTTGTCGGTTTGTTTGTCAATTTTACCCCGACGGTCGGCTTTCAGGTACCATTGGTGGTTGGCATCTGGAGTCTGGCCCGGATTCTGGGCCAAAGATGGCATTTCAACCTGCCCCTGGCCTGTGCCTGGACCTTGTTGACCAATCTGGCCACCATGGGACCGCTCTATTATCTTTTTCTGCGCACGGGTCGTCTCATGCTGGGACAAACCGAGGCGACCCATGGTTTCGCTTCTTTTGTCGCACAGTTGAATACGACCTCGCCAACCGACCTCGGCTGGCTGGACAGCATGCTCTTTTATTGGCATCTGGTGGTCGATACCTTTGGCCTGCCCCTCCTGATCGGCTCGTTGCCCTGGGCCTTGCTCACCGCTATTCTGGGCTATGTCTGGACCATGCGTTTCATGTCCTATCGGCAAAAACAGCGCCACCTGAAAAACCGGTGACCGGAGCATGAACATATGCATACTGGATCCGCGCAACATAGAACTGCGGGATTGATCAACATCAGGCAAACCACTCCGGCAACTCCCTGACCGACCATGACCCTCCATATCCACCCGGACACCGATGCCACGCTCCGTGCCCTGGCGAAGCATATTGTCATTGCGACCCAGGACGCCCGACACCGGCAGGCTCCCCTGCATGTGGCCATACCGGGAGGAGAAACGCCCAACCGGCTGTTTGCCCTGTTGGCAGAACCGGCCTGGCAGGAACGTATTCCCTGGGATTCTCTCCATCTCCACTGGGGAGACGAACGGTGTGTGGCCATGGATGATCCGCAAAGCAATTATGGTGCGACCCGGCGGTTGCTCCTGGACCGGATACCATTGGCTGCCGACCATATTCACCGTATCCACGGCGAGAGTGCCAACCCGCTGATGGAAGCCGAACGTCATGCCCGGCAATTGGCCGCCCTGCTTCCCGCCGGACCTGAGGGTCTCCCCTGCCTGGATTGGATCATTCTGGGACTTGGCACCGACGGTCACACGGCATCACTCTTTGCCGGCGACCATGCCGAAAGATGGTCGGAAACGGCCCGGTTTTGTCTGGTCTGTCACCATCCGGTCACAGGACAGGCACGCATCTCCCTGAATCTTCCCCTGATCAATGCAGCCAAACGGGTGACCTTTCTGGTAACCGGCAGCGCCAAGGCTCCAACAGTCGCCGCAATTCTGGACCCTTCTGCCCCAAAATCACCTTGGCCAGCCGGGCAGGTGCAACCCCAATCCGGTCGATTGGAGTGGTTTTTGGATCGGGATGCGGCAGCACTTCTCCCGGATGGGGTGTACCTTGACCAACCGGCCTGAATGGAGGATCGTTCAATTTGGTCCATCTGGAATGATGGATTTTTGCGTTTGTTCTTGAATGATTTTTTTTCATTGTCCGGAGTTGCATCATGAAACCATGGGGCCGTGGAGTCATTGCCGGGGCGTGGGTGATTGGAACCTGCTGTGGTGCGACTCACCTGCATGCAGAGACGGAATCTCCCCCTGCCATGCCGCCGCAAAGCATTCAGAATGCAACCATCCCCCCTGTCAAAGTCAAGCCAGACAACCAAAATCTGACAGGTTTGACAGATCGAGATCAGGATGGCATTCCCCTCCACCGGGACCACTGCCCGCAAACACCGCCGGGAGCCGCCATTGACAATCGGGGCTGTGCCGTTGACAGGGATCGGGATGGGGTGTTGGAAAAAGAGGATCTGTGCCCGAATACTCCCTTTGGCGTCACGGTGGATGCCAAAGGGTGCCCACGCGACAGCGATGCGGATGGGGTCATCGACGACCTGGATCGTTGTCCGGAAACGCCCCATGGAATGGTCGTGGACCCGGTGGGCTGCCCCCTCGATAGCGACGGGGATGGTGTTCCGGACTCCCGGGATGCCTGTCCCGGAACCCCGCCCGGTGTGGTGGTCGATGCCCGGGGATGCTGGATGATCCCCAACCTCCATTTTGCCACCGGCTCCTGGGCGATTCCCACCTCCGCACACGGCGTATTGCGCGATGCGGCGGTCCTTCTCAAACGTCATCCCAACCTGCAAGTCACCATCCAGGGACATACCGACCATGTGGGAGGCGATGCCTTCAATCGGGAACTCTCTTTGCAACGGGCCAAAGCCGTCCAGGCGTTTCTTGTGCATGAAGGGGTGGACACGAAACGCCTGACCGTGATCGGACTTGGTCTGACCCAACCCGTGGCCGACAATGATACCCCCGCCGGTCGGGCCAAAAATCGCCGGGTGGTCCTGGATGTCCGGCAATAAATGGCACGGACTGAGGTAAATCCCAGCAGGGTTTGCCAGACCCGGGTTGTCTTGCCCTTGCGGTGAATGCATGTCACAATCACCGCATGATAAGCGGAGAAAAGCATTTTATCTGGCAGTTGGCCGATTGGCCGACGATGCGTTACGATCTCGCGGCACTGATGAGTCCGTTGTGTGCGGTCAGTCGTACTCAGGGGCTGCTGTTGGGCAGACTGGCTGATGTCGGCTTGCCTTTACGCAACCAAGCCAGTCTGGCCGCGTTGACAGAAGATATGGTCAAAACCAGCGAGATCGAGGGGGAACGGCTCAACGTCGATTCGGTGCGTTCCTCCATAGCCCGCCGCCTTGGAGTGGAGGTCGGCGCTTTGGCACCGGTGGACCGGCACGTCGAAGGGGTCGTTGACATGGTCCTCGACGCGACGGTCAACTGCGATGCACCGCTGACACCTGAGCGGCTGTTTGGCTGGCATGCGGCTTTGTTTCCAACCGGTTACAGTGGACTGGCCAGGATTCGTGTCGGAACATGGCGCAACGATGCCTCCGGGCCGATGCAGGTGGTGTCGGGTCCAATCCATCTGCCATGCGTCCATTACGAGGCACCACCGGCGGCGCGACTGGATGCCGAAATTGCCCGCTTTCTGGCATGGGCAAATGCCGATACCCGGGAACCCGCCTTGATCAAGGCCGGTTTGGCCCATTTATGGTTTGTGACGTTGCACCCTTTCGATGACGGCAATGGTCGTATGGCCCGGGCGGTGGGTGATCTTTTCCTGACCCGCGCCGATGGCTGCCCGCAGCGCTTCTACAGCCTGTCAGCACAGATTCAACGTGAACGTCAAGCCTACTATGACATCCTGGAGCAGACCCAGAAAGGCAGGCTCGATGTCACCGACTGGCTGGCGTGGTTCCTGAATGCACTGCTCCAGGCTGTCGAGAGTGCCCAACAAACACTTGACGCTGTTTTGGTGAAAGCGCGTTTCTGGCAATGTTGGGCCGGTACACCGTTGAACGAGAGGCAGGTAAAACTGCTCAACCGCCTGCTTGATGGTTTCCAGGGCAAGCTCACCAGCAACAAATGGGCAACCATAGCCAAATGTTCGTCCGATACGGCCTTGCGCGACATCAACGCACTGATCGCCCTGGGCATGCTGCGCAAGTCAGTCGATGGCGGACGCAGCACGGCCTATGAACTCGTCGATAAGAAATTCCAAAACCCCATGACAAAAAAGAGAATTGATGCCGCAGCACGGCCTGCGAACTCGTCGATGAGAGATACCAAAACCCCATGACAAAAAAAGAGAATTGATTGTGCCGGTCGGGTTACTGCACCTTTTTTTGCGGTGGATCCAGGCGCTGACCGACAAAGCCTGCTGTTTTTTTGTGGGTACCATCTTCCAGAACGAGGTAGGCTTCACAGCCCGGAAATTTTTCGAGCAGGGCCAAACCCGCCTCGGCACCGAGGACAAACAGGGTGGTACTCAGGGCATCGGCCAGGGCGTTGTTCGGGGCCTGTACAGAAACAGCAATGATGCCGGAGCGGGCTGGCCAGCCGGTTTTTGGATCGAGAATGTGGTGGTAACGGATGCCATCCTGAATAAAAAAGCGTTCGTAATCTCCAGAAGTTGCCATGGCCAGGGTGGCATGGGGTTCGACCACGGCCATGACCATGGCAGGTTCCCGGGGATGCTGGATACCGACACGCCAGGAACGGTTGCCTTTGGCACCGGCCATGCGCATATCGCCTCCGGCAGTGATGATGTAGTTGCGCACGCCGGCCCGGTCCAACACCTGTGCCGCCTGATCGATGGCATACCCTTTGGCAATGGCCCCCAGGTCCAAACCTGTACCGGCATGATCCAGACGAATCCGGTATTCGCCCTCGGTATCGCCAGTCAGGGTCAGGCCGCCGGCATGATGTTGTTCAACCAGGGTGTTCAGTTGGGCAATATCCGGCAGGTGTGAGGCCGGATCATCCCGGGAAAAGCCCCACAAACTGGTCAGCGGTTGCAACCCCATGTCGAAAGCACCGTTCGACAAACGGGTAATTTCCAGACCGGTGCGCAACAAACCGGCCAGTTCGGACGGAATGGGTTGCAAAGTACCGCGTGGCCCGGCATTGACGTGTTGTACGGGCGTGGCGTTTTTATGGCTGCTCATGATGGATTCAACCCGGGCCATTTCCCGAAATGCATCACCCACAATCCGGGCCTCCTGCTCGCGCCACTGATCGGGTTGCACAGTCAGTTCCCAGGTGACAATGCTGACCAGGGTTCCCATCTGCATTTGGGTCGTGTTCCGGGTGACCGGTTGCGGTGCTGGTGAACATCCGATCCACAACAATAAAATCAGCAGGCCAGGCAGGCATCGGTGCAACCGCATCATTGATTATCCCATATCGCCCCAAAGTGTCTGGACCATGGTCAGAACCGCCAGGGCAGCGGTTTCCGTGCGCAAAATGCGCGGCCCAAGGCCAACGGCCAAAAATCCGAGCTTTTCCCGGGCAAAGGCAACCTCTTCCGCATCCAACCCCCCTTCCGGACCGGTCAACAGGGTCAGAGGTGAACCATGTGGGGGGGAATCCAGGGACCGCAAGCGCATGCCCTGGCGTTCTTCCTCCCAAAACAGCAAACGCAGACCGACCGGAGTCAACTCTGCCAATCGATCCCAGGAAGTGGGAGGATGGATGTGGGGAACCCGGGTGCGGCCACATTGTTCACTTGCTTCCATGGCAATGCGTTGCCAACGTTCACTCTTGTTGGCACTCTGTCTGGCATCCGGACGGCTCACACTGCGGCGGGTGATCAGGGGAACAATGGTTGCGACTCCCAGTTCCACCCCTTTCTGGATGACCATGTCCATGGCCGCCGGACGGGAAAGACCATGAACCAGGGTGATGGCCAGGGGGGATTCCCGCTCCCCGGTTCGATGCCGCAACAATTGAATGGTAACAGGGGTCACCACAGAGAGTAAAATGCCATCCCACTCCCCCCCGGAACCATCAAACAAACAGACCTCGGCTCCCTGGGGCAACCGCAGAACACGCAATAGATAATGCCCGATCCGGTCGTCCGGTCGATAAAGTTCGGCCTCCGGTCGCAAACCCTCAGCCACGAATAGGCGCGGAACCATCAAAGTATCATAGCCATGTTATTCATGAAAATCATAATCCAGGATGCCATGAGATGCCCCACCTCACATCACACCTTGTCCGACAAGACTCCATCCAGTGACTGGGCATCCAGAACCCGAAGGCTCCACTCTTCCAAAGAAGGAGGCTTGGCCTTGGCAATTTTTTCGTTGGCCCAGGCGGGCAAGTCACCGAAACGGCGTTGCAACTGTCGCGACAGAATTGCAGCTTCACCCTCCTGGCGCCCCTTCTCCAATCCCTTCTTTTCTCCGATCTCCATCCCGATTCGTTCTACACTCGTGATGTAAGGCATTTTTTGGTTCTCCTCAAAGTCAACAATTTTTTGTCTCAATTGCTTGTCAGCCTCTTCCGGCAGATGAAGAACCCAATCGATAAACCGAAACAGATCAATCACCTGCTGCCGATTGAAGCCGCTTTGGTACAAACCGCGAATCAGACGCCACTTGGCTTGAAAGCGATCCTCTGGCGTTCGATACCATCGCGCTGCCATACTTTGACCAATTCGTCCATGCGCCGGTCACCGATTTCCGCTTCGCGGGCAATGCGAGCCAGCTCCTTGTCAAGAAATTCAAATCCCCGTTCCCAATCAATACCCTCATGTGCATCCGGCAGGAAAAAGGCCAGAAAATCCTTGAAATATAATCTTAAAATCTCTTTCCAGGGGGTGTCAAATTCATCATTTTCAAGTTTCTGGTCACTCCTCAGGACGCATCTTTCCTCTGCAAGTTTCTGATCACTCTCCGGCATAAATTTTTCCTCCTTTTATCAATCGCTCGGAAGGGGTCAGACACTCAACTTTTGCTCCAAAAACGGTCAAACCACATTTTTGCAAATATCTTCCTCAATGTCCAACAAAATCAACCCTGCATTACCAAACATCTTTATTTATTATAAAAAACGTGGTCTCTTATGGTTTTTTGGGTAAAACCCAGCAATTTGTGCAGTCTTATGTAAAAGGAGGATGTTGGAGAGCATGATTCAGTGCAAATCAAACTTGATTTATATCGTGAAGCCACGATCATCGTCTCGGCCATCGGGTACGGCATCACTCATTTTCGAAAGCCAGGACGCAAGCCCGTCAAGCCGGACCAACCGGGGTGAGTCATCGTCACCCCAGTTCCTTTTGCCTCGTTTTCGATGGCCTTGATCATCGTTTAAGCCAATCTGTCCTATAGACTCTGGAACCTGTGCAATTTCATGCGCATATCCAAAATAATGCGGACGGGCCGGATGGGCATCACCAGCTTGGTGGCTGAAACAATGATCATGGCCGTCCCGGACTATAATGCCGAGAAAGCCATTTTGCCAAACCATCAAGGCCAGGGAACAACACCCGCTCGTTGACGTTGGCTTGATCCAGTTTATCCCGAATTTCCCATTTCATTTTGGAAGGAATATTAATTTTTCGAAATGCATCTGGAACACAATGCAATAGCCATTCATCAAAAGCAAGAGTGGGATCGGACAACACTGAAAAAAGAGCGTACTGATTGATGATGCGCCCATCTACTGATGGTGGTTCAAAAAAAACGGCAAAAGGAGGATCGGTCTGAAGTCGATCAAAGTTACGCAGGGCTTTGTTCCCCGATCCTGTAACACGCTCCAATGAACCAACAGAAAACACAAAGGATTTATCTCTTATTTTCTGTTTTCTGAATTCTCCAGGAATTGTTTTTATTATTTTCTCGATATCAAAACACCAGACTACACCATCTTCGTGGAACTCCCGAAAATCATCGGTGGCAAAGTGAAGAGCCACCAGGGGAGAAAAAGTCCAATCCAAAAGTCGCGTGGGAAGACTGTGATGCTGTCCCAGAACCAACCACATCCAGTCGGAATAAGTCCGACTGACATCTTCCGACGGCGCATATTTGCGAAAATTTCTTATGATGCGCGGTTCCATTTACCTCCATCGCTCCTCAGCTTCTCCCGGCAGATGAAGCACCCATTTCGATAAGCCGGAACGGATCAAATCCGCTCAACCATCTTCCGGCGATGTCAAACAAAGACGGGTAAATATGGTCAGATCGTCTCAGGTTTTTGCACAAACCGATTCGAACCGACTGCTGCAACCTCCTCCTCCACCATCCGCAGGATGCGCATGGCAAATTCATCGTAGGAGTAGGCCTGGGCAATGGTGGTGGGATCGTTTTTTGGTTCCTGGCGCAGGCAGTCACGCAGACCCACTTTGGATTTGAAAAACAGGATTTCATCATCCCAATGCGGCAATTCGGCATTCACCCGATCATCGAACAAGACTGGAATGCAGCCACAGGCCGATATTTCCGCCAGTCTTTGCGACTTCACCATTTGTTGATGCACGGCCAGGGCATAACGCGCCTGGTTGTAGATGGCGGCCACGGCAGGCCCGTGCGGAACTTCGCCCCGAAAATAAGGGGCAACCACCGGCATATTTTCCCAGCCTTTGCCATATATTTCGACTTCCCAATCCAGTTCCGGTGCCAGTTCGCATAACCATTCAATGGTATGCTTCCGAATCACATGGGTATGAAGGTACATGCTGACGTGCAAAAAGGAAAGCTGCGTCCGGTCAACGAGATTTTGAATATGTGTGCTGGTAATGCTCATTTCCTGCTCGATCATGTCGCCCAGTTCACGCAGAACCAACTCCTCTCCGGGAAGACCTTTCAGAACATTCAGGTATGAACTGCCCATGAAAACCACTTTGCGGCGTTCTTCCCGTGGCTGCATGACACGAAAAAGATTCAAATCGACGCACAGGTCTTGGCGGTGAAGCTGCCGGACACCTGTTTTGCGAATGGCATCGTCAAAATGCGGGTAGGCGGAAAAAACGATGTCACGCTGCCGCCAGGGCAAAGGCTTTTCCTGGTTGATCTCCGGCATCGGATCCTGATACCAGACGATATTGAATACATCAGGATGGAGCCATGTATTGTTTCGGCTGTTGATGTTGATCGTCACATGAGGATTGAAAGTACAATAATTTTTCAGTATATGATGCATAAGTAATAATTCAAGATTGTTTTCCTCAATATCGAAACGCACATCACAACCCAATCGTTCCATGGCAAGGGCCATGTTGCGAGAGGCATGTTGCATGACGGTTGACCAGCGTGAGGTGGAAAGGTAGATGCGCCATGGCTGACCCGGCATGAAATCCGGTTTTATCTGTCTGCCGTCCATTTCCAATTGTTGCAAGGTCTTTCTGCGCAATTGGATGGTGGCACACACGGCCCTGGCAACCACCATGGCCATGCGTACCTGTTGTGGGTCAGTCGGGTTGAAATCGACCGTGGCAGGCAAACGCAGCCTCGATTCCAGAAAAAAATTCGTCACATGATCCATGGGTAGATAAATCAGTGTCTCCAACCCATCTCCAGCGAGAGTCGGGTCGGAATGGTAACAAATCTGTGGTGCAGGAAAGGCATTGAAAATTTTCACTTGCAAACCGGCGCGTGCTGCCGCTCGTGCCTTGTTGCCATCCAGAAAATAGGTATTATTGACCTCATTCTCCGGATTATGCGGCACATTCACCCTGTCCAGGTGGTCCTTCAGGCGCAGATGTATATTGGCAAGGATTTCAAAACCTTGCTGCCGATAGACAAGGGCAATTGACTCATGACACTCGGCCATATCCGGCCTGAATTTCAAAATCCGCTGCAATACGGCAACAGCTTCGTCATGACGGTTGCATTCAGCCAGAATGGCACCGTATTGGTGAAGCCCGTCCACATTATCCGGTTCCAAACGAATCACTTCTCGAAAATGGAACATGGCCACATCGACATTCTTCCGGAATTTGGCAATATCTCCCATGAACAAATGCAAGACAATATTGTCCGGTGCCAGTTGCAAACCCCGGGAAGTCAACTCCTCCGCCCGATCATAAGATTTCATGTTCCATAGAATGTTGGCCAGATAAATCAGCAACTCCAGATTTTCCGGCCAAAGAATCAATGCCTGTTCGAGGATACGACTGGCATCGTCCAACAGACCCGCCTGGACAAGACCGGGCACCCGCTGAAAATTCTGCATGAAATGCTCAAGGGAAAATTTCGGATCCGAATCGATGATATTTTTCTCTTCCTGGATTGTCATGGTCGGAAATTCCTCAGACAGCTCGAAAATGATTCAAACATGTGGTGGAAAAAAAGAACATATGGGTCACTTCCAGAAAATATGGAGACGTTGTTGTTTTTTTTCTTTGCTGGTACCATGATCTGCTTGGTTTCATTTTTTTCAGAAGATACAGGAAACACGCCATGACACCTCTGCATGAACGCCCCTGTCGCCAGTATGAGGGAACAGACCCGGCCCTGGATATTGACCAGGCACGCGCCCTGTTGAAAGAGACGCCGGAGTGGGTTTTAGGCTCCGATGGCCTGGAGATTTCCCGTCTGTACTGGTTCAAGAATTATGAAGAAACCCTTGCTTTTGTCAATGCCGTGGCCCGGATTGCCTTGCAGGAAAATCACCATCCAGAGATGGTGTTTTCCTATGATCGTTGTCGGGTCCGTCTGGCAACAGGAGCGGTGGCGGCCCTGACCGAAAACGATTTCATCTGTGCCGCCAAAATCAACGTCATGATGGGTGAAACATCATGATTTGATTTTTTGTATCTATTCAGAACCCTTGCAAAAAAAGGATTTGATAAAAAAGACTTTGTTGGGGCTCCGCCCCAAACCCCGCCAGGGGGAAGGGCACAGCCC
>JADGCO010000058.1 GCA_015228935.1 Magnetococcales bacterium
GGGCTGTGCCCTTCCTCTTGGCGGGGTTTGGGGCGGAGCCCCAATAAAATCTTTCCTTCCAATTTTTTTTATCCGAGAATTCATAGATAGCCTCTGAAGGTTGTTCATGTGTTCATTGCAGAAATCAACATGTTTTTGAATGTTTTCCAGGAGAGGGCGGCAGCGTGTGCGGAATAACCGGATTCTGGGATTTGACAGCGAGTACGGACAAGTCCGTTTTGATGGATGTCGTGACCCGCATGACCGATACCCTCACCCCACGTGGACCGGATGACGGCGGCATCTGGGTGGATCCCCGTACCGGTATGGCCCTGGGACATCGACGGCTCTCCATCGTCGATCTTTCGCCTCTCGGCCATCAGCCCATGCTTTCGGCCAGCGGGCGGTCAGCCATTGTCTACAATGGAGAAATCTTTAATTTTCAGGAAATCCGTGCCGACCTGGTCGCCGCAGGACACTCATTGCGCGGCCATTCGGATACCGAAGTGCTTTTGGAAGCCTGTGAAGCCTGGGGTGTCGAAAAAAGCATCTCCCGCTGTATCGGCATGTTTGCCTTTGCCTTCTGGGACATGGAAAAACAGTGTCTCACTTTGGCCAGAGACCGCCTGGGTATCAAACCCCTCTTTTGGGGTCGGCTGGGTCAGACCATTTTTTTTGGTTCGCAGCCAAAGAGTTTCTTTCCCCACCCGGACTGGCGACCCGTCATCGACCGCCGCGCCATGGCGGCCTTCATGGCCTACTCCTATGTGCCCGCTCCCCATTCCATTTATCAGGGGATTGCCAAGCTGCGCCCCGGGCGTCTCTGCGCAATCAAACGGGATGGAGAGGTCCGGGAAACCATTTTCTGGGATTTGCAAAATATCATCGCCCATTCCCGACAAACCCCCTATGTCGGAACACCCTCGGAAGCGGTTGAAGAGTTGGAGCTTTTGTTGCGGGATGCCGTCCGGCGACGCATGGTGGCGGATGTGCCATTGGGAGCCTTTTTATCGGGGGGCGTGGACAGTTCGACGGTGGTGGCGCTGATGCAGGTGCAGAGCCAGCGACCGGTCAAAACCTTTTCCATCGGTTTCCACGAGCAGGGCCACAACGAAGCCCCCTTTGCCCGAGCCGTGGCCGAACATTTGGGAACCGACCATACGGAACTCTATGTCGAACCTGCCCATGCCCTGGATCTGGTGCCCGGATTGCCCGATTTGTATGACGAACCCTTTTCCGATGCTTCGCAGATTCCAACCTATCTGGTTTCGGCCCTGACCCGCCAAAAAGTGACCGTGGCCCTCTCCGGCGATGGGGGCGATGAACTCTTCGCCGGGTATACCCGTTACCTGATGGCGGCCCGCCTGCGTCGCATCTTTCAATTCCTCCCACGGCTGCCCAGGCAATGGCTGGCCCTGGGACTCTGCCGGCTGTCACCGGCCACCTGGGATCAAGTCGCCCGGTTGATCCCAGCCGGATCCCGCCCGACATTGCTTGGCGACAAACTGCACAAACTCTCAGAAATTCTTGCCCTGGATCATGTCGCCCAAATCTATCCGCAACTGCTCTCCTTCTGGCCCCTCGATCAACACCTGGTCAGGGGTGAAAAGGCGGCCATGCCCCTGCCTTATACGGATGCAACACTGGGCGGTTTGACCGCAGACACCGAACGCATGCAACTTTTGGATATCCTGACCTACCTGCCCGATGATATCCTGGCCAAGGTGGATCGGGCCAGCATGGCGGTTGGTCTGGAAGCCCGTGTTCCCTTGCTGGATCACCGGGTGGTCGAATTTGCCTGGCGGCTTCCCCTGGAGTGGAAAATCCGCAACGGCCAAAGCAAATGGCCTTTGCGCCAGATTCTCTATCGTTATGTCCCGGCACATCTGATCGAAAGACCCAAAATGGGTTTTGGGGTGCCCATCGATGGCTGGTTGCGTGGTCCCTTGCGGGAATGGGCCGAGGATTTATTGGATTCCCGGCGCATGCAGGAGGATGGTCTGTTCGATCCGCTCCCCATCCGCCAACGCTGGACCGAGCATCTTTCCGGCGTGCGCAATTGGCAATATTCCCTGTGGGGCGTCCTCATGGCCCAGGCCTGGAAGCGCCACTGGATTGATAAACCATCCACGGGAGCCAGTGATCCGCAGCCGGTCTGGATCAACCGAACCACCCACGGAAACCAGTGACCTCATGTCAACTCAAGGTGCCTTGACCATCTCCATCGACCTGGAACTTGCCTGGGGGCGTTGCGATATTCCCTATCGCCCAGACGAACTGGCCACCATCCGTGCCGAACGAATCGTCGTGGCCCGTCTGGCCGAATTGTTTGAAAAATATCGTATACGGGCAACCTGGGCCATCGTCGGTCACCTGCTTCTGGATGAACCCCCACCCTGGCAGGAACTTCCCCATCCGGATCTGCCCCGACCGGTCGTCGCCGACGAGATTCGGGACTGGTTGTTTCAATTGCCCAAGGATTTGGATCCGGCCTGGTATGGCAACGATCTGCTGGCCATCATCCAGGGGATTCAGCCAGTCCAGGAGATTGGCAGCCACTCTTTTTTTCACATCCCTTTTGATCAGGCGCAACCAGCAGCAGCCCGGGCGGATCTGGCTGCGGTGCAAAACTGGCACATGAAACGGGGCTTGCCTTGTCAGGCCTTTGTCTTTCCACGCAATCGGGTTGGATATCTGGATCTGTTGCAGGAGATTGGCATCCGGGTCTATCGGGGGCGTACATCCCACTGGTATGATCGCCTGCCGTCCAAGGCCGCAAAACGCCTGCTCAACCTATTGAATTTTCTGCTGCGGCTGCCACCACCGACCGTGATTCCCGTCCCGGCTCCGCACGGGTTGATCAATCTTCCCGACAGCATGCTGTTGCTGGGGCGCAACGGCCTGCGTCGCCTGGTCCCGCCAGGAAACCTGATTGCCATGGCCAATTCCGGATTGGAACGGGCCGCCCGTCAGGGACGGGTTTTTCATCTCTGGTTTCATCCATCCAATTTTTCCAGCGCCACCGAGCAGCAATTTTCCATCCTGGAAACCATACTGGACCGGGCTGACCGCTTGCGGGAACAGGGACATCTCGCTATCCTGGCCATGGGTGACCACCAGCCGCGTCGTGAACCTCTCCCATGAAAGAAAAAAAGACCATGGAGCAGCGCAGCATTTCCGAACACCATGCCACTGCCGACCGTTTTGATGCCTGGTACCGTACCATGCGCACCGACTATCGGCTGACGGCCTTTACCTACGGACGGAAAAAAATTGACGAGGTGTTGGATCAGGTTCTCAACACCCTGCCATCCGGGGCGCGCATCCTCGATGTAGGGTGTGGAACCGGGGAACAAGTGGCCCGGTTCCGGCAACGGGGATTTGAGGTCGTCGGCATGGAGCCAGCCGAAAACATGCGCCTCATCGCCCAGCGCAACAATCCCGGTGTCCAGATTCTGGATGGTACCGCGACCCGTCTGCCGTTCCCGGATCAGCATTTCAATCTGGTCACGGCTTTTGAAGTCTATCGCTATTTTTCCAAACCGGAGCTGCTGCAATCCTTTCGGGAAGCCGTCCGGGTGACGCAACCCGAGGGAAAGTTTTTCTTTACCATGGTCAATCGGTATGCCATGGATGGATTCTACCTTTATGACGGTCTGCGCCATTTGTTGGCCAACCTGCGCGGCTCGACCCCGCCGATTCACTGCGAATTTACCACACCCGCAGAGATCCAGACCATTTTCAAACATCTGGGCATCCATCATGTCACCTGCCAGGGACGCATGTTCGGACTGCTGCGATTGATCTACCGCCTGCATGAAGGACTGGGTGCCAAAACTGCCGCACGCTTCGAAAGTCTCGATGATCGCCTCTCGCAAGCCTCCTGGAGCATTCCCCTGGCCGGACACCTGATTGTCACGGCTGTTCCGTCCCACGATCAGCAGGGTTGAGATGCAATCTTCGGTTCCGCTTTACGGCCAATATGATTTTGCAAGTGTGGCTCTGGGAATAACCAATCTGCCTGTTGTGTTTGTCTATCTGTATATTGCTTTGCGAATTGCCCGCGCCAACAATGTTGTGGCGCTGATCATCTTTCTGCATTTCTGTCTGGTTTATATTACTGCCATGGAGTTTATTCTTGTAAAATTTGCAGACCAGACTCATTATACAAAGGCGGCTTGGTACTATCGATCCGGGATTGTTGACAGAGTTATCTTGAATCAACATTATTTGCCAAGCTTGATCTTTGCGCTTTTTCCGATACCAAGCGTGGAAAGCATTGAATCTGTTTCCATGATTAACGTGATATGTTATACGTATGTTTATGCGTTTCTGGTCAGAAAGAACATTCTTGTTGGCCGGGCCAAGTGGTTTTACCTGCTTTATCCAAGTTTGATGGTGTATTCAGCCATGGCCCTGCGCGATGGTTTTATCATGGTGTCCATGGTGGTTGGGGTGTATTTCTTTTTAAAGAAACGTTATGTTTTAGCTTTTATTTCCCATTCTATTTTGATGATTATAAAATTCCAAAATTTCTTGATTTTTTGTACGGCGGCCATGTTATTTATACTGACGTCTCCCCGTGTCAGCATACTGTATCGTGGTGTGATTATTTTGTTTGTTATGCTTGGCGCATATTATTTTTCAGATTTTTTGACGGTTAATGAGATTAACAGGTACCGCCGATGGATGTATTTTGAAAATCATGGCGGCACGACAGATGGATACATTCCAGTCAAGGATTATTTTGATGTGACTGTGATTGGTCTCATGTCCGCCCCGTTCATGATCATGAGACCTTTTCCCTGGGAAGCGGAAAATCTTTTTCAGTTATTTCAATCATTTGAAAATATATTCATTGATTATTTAATATTTATTGCCATACGTCAATCTTTGATCAATAAAAATATACGTAGCAGCATGTGGTTTGTTAATTTGTATTTTTTTGTTGGCATGAGTATCTATGGGCTTGTGACAGACAATTTTGGAACTGCCGCACGGTACAAATATCCATTCGTCACTTTTTACCTGGTCTTTTTTCTTCATTATTTTGAAATGGACAGGTTCAAGCGTTGGATGGATCGTGTCCAGGCCTACAGACAATGGTATATGGCATATTGGCAACAACAGGCAAAAATCAACTTGCCCACATGAGGTGGCATGAATTCCGGTCACACACTCCGCCAGCGACCCAAGGTACTCTTTCTGGTCACGGAAGATTGGTATTTCTGGTCCCATCGGCTTCCCCTGGCCCGCGCCGTCCGGGATCGTGGCTGTGACGTTCTTGTTGCCGTGCGGGTGGGTGAGCTGGGGGAAAAAATCCGGCAGGAAGGGTTTCGACTGGTCCCTTTGGCATTGAAACGGGAAGGGTTCAATCCCCTGAACGGCTTGCGCAGTGTTGCCCAACTGCTGGCCATTTATGGGCAGGAACGACCGGATCTGGTTCACCATGTGGCGGTCAAACCGATTTTGTTGGGAACCCTGGCCGCACGGTTGGCCGGGATTCCCCGGGTGGTCAATGCCTTTGCCGGATTGGGGCACGCCTTTACCACGGAAGCACCATCGGCCATTCGTTATCGGAAAATATTGAGATTTGCCTTGCCTCGATTGTTGGGGGATCACCGGGTGCGGGTCATCGCGCAAAATCTGGATGATGCCACCGTTCTGGCCGAGGTGTCTGCCCTGGACGTCAAACAGTTTACAATCATTCCCGGGTCGGGAGTCGATCCGGACCGTTTTCGGGTTGAGGCGGAACCCACTGGTGAACCTGTATTTACCATGGTATCGCGCATGTTGTGGGACAAGGGGGTGGCCGAATTTGTCACAGCGGCAAGCCAGCTTAAGGAACACCATCCTGGCTGGAGATTTCTACTGGTGGGCAGCCCGGACCCCCACAATCCCACCAGCGTACCCGAAGCGCAATTACGGGCTTGGCATGCTTCAGGGGTCGTTGAATGGCTTGGAGAGCAAGACAACATTCCCGGCATTCTGGGGCGTTCGCATGTGGCTGTGTTGCCTTCCTACCGGGAAGGATTTCCCAAATCCCTCCTGGAAGCCGCTTCCTGTGGTCGGGCCATTGTGACCTGCAATGTGCCTGGCTGTCGGCACCTGGTCCAGGATGGTCGCAATGGTTTGTTGGTGCCTCGGGAAGATGCTCTGGCACTTGCCCTGGCCATGGAGCGTCTCGGCCTTGATGCCGATTTGCGCCGGAGCATGGGAACTGTCGGTCACCAACTGGTTACAGAGCATTATGCCCAGAATGTGGTGATCCGCCAGACATTGGAACTGTACAACACCATGGGACTTGGCATCCGCTTATGAAAAAGTCCCCTGGAAAAAATCCACCATTTGCAGGGGACTCATGAAACCGACCCGCAACGCTCTGCTCCTGGTTGGCGAGGAGCGGTCCAACGTCAGGAAATCTGGAATCCGCCCATGAAACCGGCCCGCTACGCTCCGCTCCTGGTTGGTGTGGAACTGTCCAACATCGGGAAATCTGGAATCCGCCCATGAAACCGGCCCGCAACGATCTGGTCCTGGTAACCGGTGCCGGGGGTTTCATTGGTCGTCATCTCTGCAAATTATTGCAGGCCGAGGGAATCCAGGTTCGTGCCCTGCTGCGTCGTGCCCGATCTGGCCCTTGGGACGAAGCCTTCTCTGGTGATCTGGCCGATGCCACACTTCCGGATCGTCTTTGCCACGATGTGCATACGGTTTTTCATCTGGCCGGCAAGGCACATGCTGTCACGGATTGGGGTGATGTGGATCATTCTCATCGGCGCATCAATGTCGAGGGGACCCGCAAAATTCTGGAACTGGCCCGGGCTGCCCAGGTGCGGGGTTTTGTTTTTTTCAGCAGCGTCAAGGCCCAGGGGGAAGGGGGAGAGATTCCCCTGGATGAACATGCGCCACCGGCTCCCACCACCCCGTATGGAGAGGCCAAGCTTCTCGCCGAACAGGCCGTTCTGGCCACGGAAGAAATTCCCCATCGGGTGGTTTTGCGACCTGCAATGGTGTACGGACCTGACGGAAAAGGGAATTTATTCCGCATGATCCAGGCCGTGGAGCGGGGGCGTTTTCCCCCTTGGCCCCCGCTTGCCAATCATCGTTCCATGATCCATGTCGAGGATGTGGCACGGGCGGCTCTACTGGCGGCACGATCCCCTGCCGCCCATCGGCAGGTGATGACCCTGACCGATGGCCAGCCCTATGCCACACGGCAAATTTATGTCTGGATCTGCAAGGCACTGGGCAAACCAGTGCCACGCTGGCATGTGCCTCTGCCTCTGTTGACGGGTCTGGCACGCATCGGGGATGGTATCGGGTATCTGCGAAAAAAACGCTTTGTCTTCGATTCCGATGCCCTGGAAAAGTTGGCCGGTTCCTCCCTGTATGCGGCCCGACGTTGCCAACTGTTCCTGGATTTCAAACCACAACGTTCCCTGGAGGAGTCCCTGGCGGAGATTGTCCTGGCCGTCCGGAACGAAACGTAAACAAGATGTTGTTGATTTTGTTGGAAATATTATGAATTCACTCCTGCTTTTGGTCCCGGTTGCCTTTTTGGTGTCCGCCTTGTTGGTGCGGCGTTTAAGCAATCCTGAATCCATCTGGTACGTTCTGGACCATCCCAATCACCGTTCCCTGCACTCCCGTCCCACACCGCGCAACGGCGGTCTGGCCATTCTGGGCGGTCTGCTGGCGACTTGGCCGGTCTTGTTGATTCTGGATGGTACCCGTCGTCCGCAGGGTTGGGCATATCTGGCCTCGGCTTGGCTGTTTTGTGTCGTGGTCTCCTTGTGGAACGACCGGCATGAAATCCAACCGGCCAGGCGTTTTCTCTTGCAGGCCGGCATCGCCCTCTATTTCCTGGTCATGGGAAATTTTTCCGTCACGGCCATCGCTCTGCCCGGTTTGCATCCCCTGCCTTTGCAGGGAGGGAGTGTGCTATTCTCCATGGTTTGTTTTGTCTGGATGCTCAACCTGTACAATTTCATGGACGGCATGGACGGTTTTGCAGGCGGCATGGGAGCCTTCGGGTTCGTTTTTTTTGCGGCATTTGGTTTTTTGGCCGGTCATTCCCATTTCGGGGTCGTTTCCCTCCTGATTGCGGCAGCCAATCTGGGGTTTCTGACCGCCAATTTTCCTCCGGCCCGGATTTTCATGGGCGATGTCGGCTCCGTGCCCATGGGCTTTTTGGTGGCCACCTTCTCTTTCTGGGGCATCCGGGATGCCATTTTTCCCTTCTGGGTTCCCTTTCTGGTTTTCTCGCCGTTCATTGTTGATGCCACTTTGACCCTGTTTCGCCGGATTTTTCAGGGCGAAAAAGTGTGGCAGGCCCACCGGACCCATTATTATCAGAAACTGGTCCGCATCGGCTGGGGACATCGGCGGACCGTCTTGTGGGAATATGTGTTGATGCTGGGAGCCGGCTGCTCGGCGCTGTACATGCAGTTTGGTGCTTCGGACAGGTTGGGTGCCTGGATTTTTCTGGCCTGGGGAGTCCTGTATGGCACCCTGGCCCTGCTGATCGATTGGTTTGGTGGACGCACGCTCCGGCAACAGGAAGGGTAGGGGAATTCAGGTGACAACGATTTCGATGGTTTTACCCACCTACAATGAAGCGGAAAATATCGGCCCGCTCGTGGAACGTCTCGGCAAGGCTCTGGCGGCAGTCGATTATGAACTCATCGTGGTGGATGACGACTCTCCGGATCTGACCTGGCAACTGGCAGAAACCATCGGACAACGCGATGCCCGGGTGCGGGTGATCCGTCGGCAGGGAGAACGCGGTCTGACCAGTGCCATCAACCGGGGGATCGAAGCGGCCCGTGGCACCTATGTGGGTTGGATGGATTGCGACCTTGCCCACCCTCCCGAACTCGTCTCTTCGCTTTTGCAGCCTTTGCTCGAAGGACAGAGCGATTGTGTCATCGCTTCGCGTTTTATCCCCGGGGGGGCTGATACCCGTTCTGGACAGTACGAACTGCAAAGAATTTTGAGCCAGTTTCTGTCCCAATTCAGCGGCTGGTTGACCCGCCTGCCGGTCAAGGACATCACCAGCGGCTATCTCGTTTTGAAAAGAGAGTGTTTTTCTCATTTCAAGCTGGAAGGGGACTATGGAGAATATTTCATCTTCATGGTCCATCAATTGGTCCACCGAGGCTATCGGATCAGCGAAATTCCCTATACCTTCGGCAACCGCCAGTTTGGCGAGTCCAAGACCGCCACGAACATGTGGGGATTTTTCCGGCGTGGCATCAAATATCTACGGATGCTCTACCTCTGCTGGACCGGTATTCCCGGTCTGCCCAAAAGGCCCCGGTAATCGGGAAACCGGCCTGCCCGACAAATCCCGATAACAGGGAAACCGGTTGGCCGACCAGACCCTGACAACAAAAAAATAACAGGAACACAAACAGCATGGTCATCGAAATTCGCGATGAAAAAACCCTCTACGGGATCATCGTCCGCCACGATTATGACAAGGCAGGGGTCTCGTTTTTCACGCCCGACGATTTTTCCCAGCAGTTGGCCTTCATGAAGCATCCGGCAGGCAAGGTGATCAAACCCCATTTTCACAATGGTCACCTGCGCAAGGTGTATTACACCCAGGAAGTCCTGTTTATTCGCAAGGGACGTTTGCGGGTGGATTTTTTCGACAAGGAACAGCAATATTTCAAAAGCTACATCCTGGGAGCGGGGGATGTTCTCCTGTTGACAGACGGTGGCCACGGGTTTCAGGCCTTGGATCCCCTCGAAATGATCGAAGTCAAACAAGGTCCCTATGCCGGTGATTTTGACAAAGTGGTCTTTCGGGATCTTCCCCCGGAACAATTACACATCGAGGAATGACCTTGCAGCGCGCCATCCCCGTCAATACCCCCTATCTGGGGGAGCATGAACGCAAATATCTTCTGGAGTGTATCGATACCGAGTGGATCTCTTCGGAAGGTCCCTTTGTATCCCGTTTCGAGACGGCCTTTGCCAGTCGTGTGCAACGCCAATATGCCACGGCGGTCACCAGCGGCACGGCAGCCTTGGAAGTGGCGTTGGCGGCTATTGGTCTGCAACCCGGCGACGAGGTGATCCTGCCCTCTTTCACGATCATCTCCTGTGCCGCCGCGGTCATTCGCCTGGGTGGCAAACCGGTGGTCGTGGACAGCGATCCCCTGACCTGGAACATGGATGTCAGCCAGGTTCAGACCCGCATCAACTCCCGCACCAAAGCCATCATGCCGGTTCACATCTATGGCATGCCGGTGGATATGGATCCCTTGCTGGAACTGGCAACCCGACACAATCTGTTTATTGTGGAAGACGCGGCCCAGGCCGAGGGATTGACCTACAAGGGACGCCCCTGTGGCAGTTTCGGTCACATCAGCGCTTTCAGTTTTTATCCCAACAAACTGGTTACCACCGGCGAAGGGGGCATGGTGGCCACCGATGATCCGCTCCTGGATCAACGGTGCCGCTCCTATCGCAATCTCTGTTTCATTCCGGAACAGCGTTTCATTCACGAAGAGTTGGGCTGGAACTATCGCATGACCAATCTCCAGGCCGCCCTGGGTCTGGCGCAGGTGGAACGCTGGGAGGAGTCTGTCCTTAAAAAGCGTCAGATTGGCCAGTTCTATCAAGAGCTTCTGCAAGGGTTGCCGCCGTTTCATCTGCCTGTCACCGGCAATGCCACGGCGGACAATATCTACTGGGTCTTTGGTCTGGTGATCAAAAAAGAGTCCACCCTGACTGCCAAAGAGGTCATGGCCCGCTTGGCCCAGGAAAAAATCGGCACCCGGCCCTTTTTCTGGCCCATGCATGCGCAACCCGTTTTGCAGCGCATGGGGTTGTGTCAGGGCGAGTCCCATCCGGTCTCCGAATGGTTGGGCAAGAACGGATTTTATATCCCCAGTGGCTTGGCCCTGACCCGTGAAGAACAGCAGCAGGTGGCCGATGTTCTCTGGAAGCTCTACGGATAGTCTGGACAGGCTTGGGCAGGGGAACCTCCAATGATCAGAAATGTATGAATTTGGAGCCAGCCTGGTGCTTTCAAAGAAGACGCAGTTTGGTTGCCATGTTTTGGCAACCATGTTAGCATTCGGTCATAGAAGGGCGGAATTCCACGCTGTAAGCTGGATATGGAGAAACGAACCCCACACTGCAAGCTGCATGTCGTCAAAGCCTTGGTCGAAGCCGGGAAAGTGCGTACTACGTATGCAGCGCGAGCTGGTGCGAGTGAATTGGGGTTTGAGTTTTCCGATATGCTGGATGTGGTGAATGCGCTCACACCAGCGGATTTCCACAAGAGCATGACCACGCATGTTAATTCCACGGTCTGGCAGGACGTGTACCGCCCAAGTACGCAGGCGGGTAGTTTGTATCTGAAGCTGACGGTCATTGATGACGTGCTGATCGTGTCTTTCAAGGAGCTATGAGCATGAAATGCCCTGTGTGCGATGCAGCGGAACTGATCCATGACACTCGCGATCTGCCTTACACCTACAAGGGCGAAACGACCCTCATAGCGGCAGTGACCGGCGATTTTTGTCCGGCTTGTGCCGAGTCGATCCTGGACGCGACGGAGTCGGATCGTGTCATGCGCGAAATGCGTGTTTTTACCAAACAGGTGGATGCGTCCATTGTCGATCCTGGCTTCATTGCCAACGTGCGCAAGAAACTGGCTCTTGACCAGAGCGAAGCGACTGAAATCTTCGGCGGCGGCATCAATGCCTTCTCTCGCTACGAAAATGGCAAGACCAAGCCGCCTCTGGCTCTGGTGAAGCTACTCAAGGTGCTTGAACGTCATCCAGATCTACTCAACGAGGTCAGAACCGCCTGACTCGCTTCACGGACCTCGTGTTCTGCGCAGCCTGGTGAAAACGGATATTGTATTTCCAGTGGTTTGGCCCTGACTCGCGAAGAGCAACAGCAGATGGCCGATGTTCTCTGGAAGCTCTACGGATAGTTTGGACAGGCTTGGGCATGGAAACCACCGAATATCAAAAAATGTATGCGCTCGAAGACCAGCATTGGTGGTTTCGTGGCAAGCGCCATCTTGTGGCCGGATTCATTGCCCGCCATGCCCCGACCGTCACTGGGAGACCCCGCCGCTTTCTTGATGTCGGGTGCGGTACGGGGAAGGTTTTGGAATTGCTCTCCGGCTTTGGCGACGCCTTGGGATGCGACTTCAGCGCCGAATCCATGGTGTTTTGTCATGCCCGGGGCTTTCGTCGCCTGGCCCGTGCCTCGGCGGAATATCTCCCCTTTCGCAAAGCATCCGTGGATGTTGTCTGTCTGCTCGATGTTCTCTATCACCAGGGAATTCGCGACGACGTGCAGGTTCTCAAGGATGTCCATGCCCTCCTGGCCCCGGGAGGGGTATTGATCCTGACCGATTCCGCCTTTCAATTTCTTTATGGACCCCATGATCGGGCCGTCCACGCCCGCCAGCGTTATTCCCGCCCGGAGATTCGCGCCAAGCTCCTGCAAGCCGGCTTTCAGATCGAACGTCTTGGCTATTATAATTTTTTTCTGTTTCCCCTGGCAGCAGCGGTCAGACTGTTCGAACGCTATTTTCCGGGAAAAGAGAATCAATCCAACGTTGACCTGGTGCCTGAACCCCTGAACCGTTTTTTTCTGGCCCTGTTGCGGCTGGAAGTGGCCTTGATTCGGTATATCAATCTTCCCTTCGGCCTGAGCGTCTGTGCCGTGGCGAGGAAGCCTGTATCAAGTCAGGTTACGGTCGGCATTATTAATTCATAATGTTCTATCTGATCAAGTTTTTAATGCGTCATGTAAAATTTTATCTCGATTTTTATTTATTATTTCTTTAAAATCATAATTTTTTTTAAAAATATCTTCTATGTCTTCGCCTTTAATTGGTATAATAATTTGTTTAGTGTTTTGTTTCTCAACAGCGAACCTGGCAATTTCAAGTTCTGCATCCGCTGTAAATCCTTCCCATGACACTAAAATACCGTAATAACACCCATCAGATTCTATTATTCTACGTTTCATATCATTGACTACGTTAATACCAACAGCGGATGATTTCTTTGTGTGCCAACATTCTAATAAAATATTCTTCTTTAATTTCCTTCCGTAATTATTTAACGTGCAATATGCTTTATAATATTTTCTTTTTCCATTGCATTCCTCTAGAAGTTTTGCAAAACCATCTGAGTCTTTTTCCTTTTCGTAACAAATTCCAGCAATATCTCCACCAATTCCAGATAATCTATGATTATCAATATTAAGAACAATAAGCCTTTTTTCTTTATTTTTTGGATCTTTCATTATTAAATGACCGACTTCAGATTGAACCCAGTCAGAGTTTTTTGAGTTCTCAGAAACGATAACTAATAATTTACGGCATCTATCTAATTTTTCATTGATAGTTACAACTATATTATCTCCGGTAACAATAAGTTCATCATACCAAACATTAATATAGTTTCCGCTAAGTCTATTTGCCAATTCTTTGACAAATTCATTATCTTTAGAGCTGTGACTGATAAAAACATCATATTCGTATTCGGAATCATTCGATGGATCAACGTCAATAGTATATCCTTCTGTTGACTTTAAAAGCTCCACAATTAATTCAGTTAAATATTTGTTACTATCATGTTCTCTTCTGACGTGAGTTAAAAGATTTAAAAATTTCGGGCAGCATTTTTTTTGTTTTACCATGTTTTCAATTGTATTAACTAATTTATTGACATCAAACTGTATTATTTCTATTGAATTATGGAAATGCTCTGGTATTTTATTGATTGATTCTCTCTGATTTGAAATAAATATAACGCATGGATTTGGATTTAGATTAATATTCCAATTCTCTATAATGAACATTGAGTCAACAATAATAATACTAGGTTTTTTATCTGCGCATTTAATGTAAAATTCTTCGCAATCATTGTCAACGAATTCAAAAATAATATTTTTATCTTCCAAAATACTTATTAATTTTAGCTCATCATTATGATCTGGAATTTCTATTGAAATAAGAATCTCATACATTGCCGTACCTTTCATAGCTAAAATAGCGGATTATAAAGCTTCATTTTCCAATTTTTTCAACCATTCATTTTCTAATTCGTCTATATAACCCATAATTTTTTCATATGACTTTTTATTAGTATTATCTGGTTGACTAAAAGCACCAATAAAATTAAATTTAATATTCTTTTTTTTATCAGTAAAGATTTTTTTTATAATCACAGGATAGTAAAAAAGCGTATCATGTTCTTTTTTGATGGTCGCATCATAAGTTTCACCTTTAACTATTGAAATATTCTGATCAAATGTAGCTCTAACGGCTTCTTTGTTGATATCTATAATATTAAGATTGTAATTGTTCAAGTCTCCCTTGTGGAGCGTAATGTTTAATTTTTTTACGGTAACACGACTCTTAAGGCGGATAAATTCTTGGGCATAGCGAAATTTTGAAAGTTCGATTATATGTTCATTGTTCTGTCTGTCTATTCCATTTATGGGGTTTGCGCGTGCAATAACTAAATTTTTTTTTAAATTATCCTGTTCATCAAAACTGCTTAACGTTAAATTAGTATATTTATTATTATTAATAATAGCGACTAGAGAGATTTTGTCAATCGAAATCTTAATTGTTTTTTTGCTTTCATCATTTCCTGACACACTAAAATTACGCTCAATTTTTCTGCATCTGAAATAATTTAAGAATTTCAATTTATTATTATTTGATTTTGAAAAATCAAGCAACTTAAAGTAAATCTCATTATTCTGTTCATTGAGATATTCAGGAGAGTGTTCAGAGAATATCGTTGGATCATTAATCAAATCATGGCCACTATTAAATCGTTTCAATATATCTTTAAAGAATAACTCTCTATATTCAAGATCTCCAATGAGTATTTTGCGCAAAAAATCCCCAACCATTTTTTTCACGTTTGTTTTTTTAATATGCAGTATTTGACTCATTGATATGTATTTATGATCATTCAAGAGATTCTCATCTACTTTATTGCAATCAAAAATAAGTTCAAATTTGCTGTAAATTATTGCATCTAAGTATTTTCTATAATTATCTATTCTTCCAGGTGGAAATTTGCCGCTGTTTTCAGACGAAATGATGTGATATAGATCGTTAGCGAGCTTATTTTTTGCAATTTTATTGTCAACTAAATATTTAACGTCTTTTTTATATCTATTTATATCAATCTCATCGCCTAGCATTTATTTCTCCTCTTAAGTGTCATGATCGCGCCCTCAGTTTATGGGCTAACTTATAGTGTTATAATTGCTAAATAAGACGACATTGTAATCTATTTGTATATATTAGAGACGTTATTATCTAAAAGATAATCGCAAGGTAACCGTTCACTCTTCACTCTGTTTGAACCATGATATTGGGCGAAAATTAGTTAACAAATCGACGTGAGGCAGCCGTTAAGACTTTCCTCGAAAAACCCCATCGTTTGATAGTCCATTACGATACTTGATGAAAGGCCTTAATGGTTTGATTTATGGTGATACATCCATACAAGAACTACTATTGATTATAAATCTAGCCTTTTCGCCCATGCCATTCTCTCGGAGGTAGGGGAAAAAAGCAGCAACAAAACAGAAGGGAGTCTGAACGGTTACATCATGATTCAATTGCATACCAACGATTTGAGAAAATGAACACTTCCTTTCAATGATGGCATAGCGAAAAAAAATTAGCAATATAATATTTTCTTGTATACTGTGCAGCAATAAACTTTAACAAATAGGGTGTCCATGTGATTTGAGGATGCATAATCATATTTTTTCTTTCAGCAATTAGTCATAAGCAATATTTTCTTACATTTTAGACCGACTCATTGGAAATGAAGCAATAAATATATTCCGTCCTTCGAATTGGGAAAAGGCAAGGGCAGAAGTCGTTGCTTCGGTTCGTTGGATTCGGGATGACCGGCAGTTTGTCCCTGGATACGGTGTCTGCTTGCGGGGTCTGGAACGTCATTTTGGAGTGAGGCGGGTTTTTTTCATTTTGCGCCTGGGTTTGGACCGTATCCAGGTCGATTTTACCGTAAGTTTTCAATTTCGTTACCTGAAACAAGGTGATAAGATTGGTATTCTCGGAGTGCCAAGGAATTCCGAAATTATTCGATACTCCGAAATACCGGTGAATACTGGTCAGCCGGAAAATAATAATGGCAGGTCTTGCATATGAAGGGGATCTCTCCGGTGCCGAACCGGCGGCGGAAATTTTTCAAGCGTTCTGAAGACCAGATTTCCTGTAATGTGGTTTCGTGAAGATTTCCCATGAGCAGCTCGTCCGGTGGTCCCAGGTGGGAAAATCGGCAGCCGCACACGTCCACTTTCCCATCATGCAGGAGTTTCAGGTTGAACGTACCATAACAGGGAATTTTTTTGTTGGGATAAATTTTTCCCAGACGCATTCCCGGGGGGAGATCTTTTTGTTGAATCATTTTTCCCCAGGAGTCGAAAAAAGGTGCAAACCCGACCCTGACACATTTTGTTCCGTTTTTGGCATCTGCTTCTCGCAGATAAGGTTGAATCAGATTGACAAAGTCAGGTCTTTTCAGGTTGATGTAATCCAGGGTATCGCTGCGAACGTTGACGATGATATTGACCGGGTAATTCAATTGCTCGTTGGTTTTGAATAGCTTCTGGATGCCGCGCAATAATTTTGGATACGAACGGTTTCGATAAATTCTTTCATATTCGTTGGCATCGAAGCCTGACATGGAAATGGAAATTCCGGTAATACCGGATTTCAGCAACCTGCTCACATCTGTTCTTTCCAAAAGGATGCCGTTGGTAATGAATAAAATACTGTCGAACCCCATTTTTCCGGCCAGTTCGAGTTTTTCGAGGCATTGGCCATCGATCAGGCTTTCCCCGACCAGTGGACTGATGACCAATTGCGTGCCGCCCAAGGCCTTGAATTGATGCAAGGCCTTGGCAAAGAGTTCGTTGGTCATGGTGGCATGCGGACGTTGTTGATATTGGTAGCCACAAAACACACAATTTGCATTGCAAATATTGGTAAACTCAATATCCAACTGTTGCGTTGGCAGGCTTTCCCAGCGTTGCAATTCTGATTCCTGAATGGGGGGGCGAAAATATAGGGACTGATTGACTTTTTGCCAAAGAAAATAATTACTGAACCGGCGCAGAAAATCCAGGAATTCGGGAAAATGGGTGGACAGGAATGATTTTAATAATTTTCGCATGATGTTCATGGTTTTACAAACCTCGCATGGATTCAAATTCATGAATCAGCGTCAATCATCGTTTTCAGCCGGGGGTACCCTATCATGTGTCAGACTGTAAAAGCAAAGGCAAAGGTCGTTGCTTTCGGTGGCCTGCCGGCGTATTTTGCGACGCAGGGAACGGGCATGTCCGGGAATGCCAGGCCGGGGTCATTTTCAAGGTGGAAACAGGGGCCTTGTGTGCATGAGCAGAATTTGCCTTTACTATATCCAGCCACCTGAGCAGGATCGTTGGATCCGGGGCGACCGGCATGTGCGTCCCTGGATTCGGCGTTTGTTGCGTGGACCTGAACGTCATTTTGGTGTGGGACGGGTATTTCTCAATCTTTGTCTGGGATTGGATCGTATCGAGGCACCGTATCATGTCAATCTTCCCTTTCGCGAACTGAAGGAAGGGGACCGGATTGGCATTCTTGGGCTTGGACAGAACTGTCTGGATGGTTATGAGCGACCCTTCCCGATTGTGGCTGGCATTGGCCTGATGTCGCATCCCAGCCAGTGGCCCACCTTGTGTGAGGATTATCCGGTGGTGCGCTATCTGCAACACTCCGCCTGGTCCAATGATATGTACAAGCCTTATTTTGGGGAGCGCTGTGCCCTCTGGCCAGCCGGAGTTGACACGAGTTACTGGCAGCCGACCGGAAGCCGGGTCCAAAAGGATTGTGATTTCCTGCTTTATAATAAAATTCATTGGCGCATCGAGGAACAGAATGTCGAACTGCTTGATCCCATACGCCGTACATTGGAAAAGCGCGGTTTCCGGTTCATGGAGATTCGTTACGGACATTATAACCATGAACAGTATCGGCAGGCGTTGGCCCGTTGCCGGGCGATGATATTTATCACGGAACACGAAAGCCAGGGAATTGCCTATCAGGAAGCCTTGGCGTCCGGAGTGCCGGTATTGGCCTGGGATGCAGGTCAATATCTGGATCCCAACCGCTTTGCATGGGGTACCGCCGATGTTCCGGTTTCTTCAGTCCCCTTCTTCGATGCGCGGTGTGGCCTGAAATTTCCGGATTTCAGCACGTTTCCTGACCTGTTGGATCTCTTCGTGTCCCACTTGCAGGGCGGCAGGTTTGCGCCGCGGGATTATATTCTGGAAAACCTGACCCTGGAGCAGTCGGCCCGGAATTTCATCCGCCATCTGGACGAGGCGGGTAGCGGATAAAGAAAACAGGAACAGATTTGTTTTCCGTATGGCTGAAACGACCGCTCAGGACTCCTGATCCAGCTTGTGAATTTTGATCGATGATATTTGCTGGGCGCATGGAAAAGGTGTAGACTTCAGGGCTGGTCACTTAATATTCTCTGGCGGAAATTTTTTGCAGGCAATCCATGAATGAGCAGGTGTTATTTCGGGAAAATCCCTTTTTTGTCCATTATGGATCGATCATTGTCAATTGGTTTTCAGATGTTGCCCGCAAGGAGAATGTACCTCTGGATCTGGTGGTGTTGGCGGGTCCCACATCGCCGTGGAGTGGGGCAAACGCTTCGCAGGGGAGGGAGAATGACAAATCCGCAGCGCCCCTGGACAGCGCCCGGATGAAAATTTTGCAGCAAAAGGTGGAAAAAATCCGGGTCGCCTTGTTGGAGGAGGCCGACACGGTCGTGGGAAAAGGGAGTTCCAGACCCAGACCCATGACCCAGCATCTCGAACTTTTCCGTCTGGCCGTCATGCAGCGCAACGAAGGGCTGATGGCCGAAAACCCTTTCTATGAACTGACAAAAATTCTTTTTGAAATCAACCTGGCTGCACTGCGTGATGGGTTTGTCGCCCATCAAAAACAGATCAGCGATCCGCCGCCACCCCCCATCAAGGTGACACGCAGCCTGGCCACCATCTGGGGTGATGGGGCCGGTGTCATGACCTCGTGGCAGAAAATCAGGGAGACCCTGACCAAAACCGGCCAATTAGGCAAGTTTCTCCTGGGTTTGTTCTTGTATTGCGGTTCATCCCTGACCACGGCCATGGGGGCCAACGACCTGGTTCAGGATCCGTCCTTTGTTGCCTTGTTTGGAGACGGCCTGACCGGCGCGGAACATCAAAATCAGCGCATGATCACCTGTCTGCTGATTGGATTGCTGCTCTCCTCGGTCATTCTGGATTACAAGTCCAGGCTGTTTCAGGGCATGGCCGTAACCGGCAGGGTGTGGGGGGGAATTCTGGCCACATTCCGGCGCTATCCCCGCTGGTTTGTCATGGCTTTATTTCTGACTGGTGTTTCCATCTCGACCAACTTTGACGGCATCGTCCTCCTGGCCTCCAAATCCGGCGATCTGCAACAGCAATGGTTTGTCATCAAGGAGCGGGTGGAGTCTGCCCTGGGCAACCCCCGTTCGATCAATTTGAACAATCCCGGAACCCTGTACGACATCAGGGCCGGCCTGGAAAGCAAGGTCCAGGCGGCAGTGGAAAAATTCAATTCCGTTCCGGAAGATGAAAAACAGGGACTCGCCAGCAGTGGCGTGTCCAAGACAGGTCCCCGGTATTGGGGAAAACATTATATCATTCACGGAGGGTATCAACCCGGTCAACGCGATGTGACCCGGGAGTCTGGCCCCAAAAGCACCCTGGCTCAGGAAATCGATGCCATGCTGCGCACATCGAAACTGGATTTGAAAATTTCCCTGAAAGACCGCATGAATCGGCTTATGGCGGTGTACCAATTGGATTTTCGGAACATGGAAAACCTGGTCGGCCACGAAATGCAGTCTCTCGAACATTTGTTGAATTTTGATTCCATGACCCTGGAAAACTCGGGAAGCATGATGGCATTGGAACCTTATCACGTCAATGACAAGGTCCAGACCATCGTCAAGGCCATGGAAAAAAACAAGAGCCAGTTTGCGAAAACCGCCAAAAAAATCGAGGAACTGAGCGCAGAATACATCCAATTGTTGCGGGCCGTGGACAGGGCCGGTACGCCGTCCAACGTCAATTATGATATCGACATCAAGATTGATATTCCCGAAATCAGTGCCATCGACAAGTTGAAACAGGGTGAAATCCCCCTGGCCAAGCGCCGTTCACTTTCGGAACTTTATGCCTTCCTGTTGAATCGTTACGGTGTTGTTCTGGGCATGGGCCTTTTGGTGGCGATTTTGTTTGTTGCGGTCAGCATGGACCTCTCCGATCCCATTTTTTACAGTGTCATGGTGGCCCGTTGGGGACGGCGGGATCGGGAGTTTCTGGCCGAAAACATTCAACGCTTCATCGACTGGGAAACCAGACATGTTGCCAGAATCCGGCACCACCTGGTACAGCCCGATGTGCGTCTTTTGCTGCCTGCATTACCGTGTCCCAAAAAAGAGATCATCCACTTGGCGCTGCATGAGCTATTGGAAGCCACCAATTCAGTGGTCAAGGATGCATCCACCCGGAATCTGGTGGAACGGTTTCGATATTGGTTCATGGAGCTTTTCACCACCGCCCGTGTGGCAGCCGTGGAAGCCTATAATGCCCGGCAAACCCTGATCAGCGATTATTATCGACGTAACGAACATTACGCTCCCGGTTTGTTGAATCGAATTTTTCCCGGTCTGCTCATGCCGCTCAATGGTGCCTATTATACTTTCGGCTCCTATTATAACAAATTGTTTGACGATATCCTGAAGATCAAGGAACAATTTGACGTCAGGCTGGAAGAGGGACACAGAAAGATTGGTCAATCTGCGGAGCGGAAGGTCGCAGATGGAGGAACTGGTCGTTCCATGGAATCTGGGTTGGCCAAGGTCTCCTCCATCTGGTCCCATGTCAAGTGGGGCATGTATACCATTTTTCTGCGACCTCTGGAGCGACCCGATGCCGATCCTTTCCCCCTGACCCGGGTGGGCTGGATGCAGGCCTTGACTCGTAACTTGCTGATTTCCCGTGACCGGAAAAATTCCCTGGAGCAGCTTGTGCCCTTTTTGCTGAAGTCGTTGAACAGCCGGTTTCCCGATATCAGAAATAATTATCTGGTACCCCTTTCCCTCTCCCTGACCCGGATCACCAAACCGGAAGGTTTGATTAACGCTTTCAAAATCAATCAATTGAAGAATGAATTTGAAAGCATGGAGCGCGGGTATCATGAGCTTCTGGGGTTGGCCCATTTCCATCGTTCCCTGTTTCGTGACAATGTTTTTGCCCAGGTGATCCAGGCCAACAAGCTGATCGAAGTGGAAAAGACGATTCAAAATTCAGATGGACACTGTGACACCACTCCCATGGAAAAACAGATCGTCCGTCTGGAGGAGCAGTTCAACCAGGCCTTGAGGTTGATCGACAGCCTGGTGGCGCAACAGGATACCCTGATCTACACGCTGACCCGGATTCGCAAGGATCATTTGAGTCCCATGAATGCCATCCTCGAACACCTGAAATTCAGGGAAATGTTTGAAATGACGTTGGGCATTGATCGCCTGGTCTGCAATTTGAAGACCATCGAGGATTTTTTGTTGGATCTCTGGGACAGTCGGAAACCATCCGGCAATACGAACGATCCCCTTTCCCTGAAAAAAAGACAATCCAATATTGAACACCATGAAATCATTGCCATCATCAGCTTTGAAAAAGAGACAGGTGAATTTATTTTGCTCCAACAGGTGCAAAATCTCGAAAATAATTTTCAGGCAACGCATGAGTCGTTGAATGCATCGATTTTTGTATTGACCCTGGTGGACAAGATTGCGGTCAAGATCAGGGCACAATTGGAAGAGGGGATGCTGTTTCTGGAAAAAATTCAGGAAATCGAGCCTTTGTTTCTTCATGGGTCGGATTTTCAGAACGATCCGGTCCAGATGGGCAAGCATACTTTTCTGGAGAATTACCGGTTGTTTTTGCGCTCCGTGCCTTTGCAGATCAATTCGGTGAAAGACCGGTTGGACTCCTTGTTGCGCAATCCGGGCATTGCCGAGCCGCACAATGTGGCCCTGTGTCGCACGCTGGAATCCCAGTGTTTCAAGCTGTACAGTTTTCTGAAAAACTGCCTGGAATATCTCCAGGATAAGCGGGACTCTGTCGGACTCTCCACGGCCCTGGTGCAATTGGATCCGGGCCTTGCCAGCCATCGGCTGAATGCGTCTCTCGAACCCGAGTCCATGCCTGAGTTTTCTCCGGAAGGGGAGTCTTTCCCTGTCGATGCCTCCCCTCAGGAAATTGTCCGGCAAGTCGAGCAGGACCTGGAAACGACCCGCAAGCTGTTGCTCGAAATCAACCAGTTGGAATGGAAAGCGCTGGAGTGTCCCATCCCTCCCCAGGATCTGATGAAAACCTTCAAAACCCATCAACCATTCCTGAAGCATCTGACCCTGTCCCTGGAAGAGACCCGGGCCACCCTCCGGAAGGCCCAGTCACTCATTGACCGGAGTGATCCGGATACCGATCCTCTGTCTGTTTTGTTGCCGGTTTTTCAACAGTCGCGGGTTTATCTGAAAAAGATCCGGCACATTCGTGGTCTGGTGGCCGCCTCACCGGTCATTGATCGCCGCCTGCATGGTGACAGTGAACAACAGCATGCGTCGCAAGGGGAAAAGTCGAAACGCTCCGAAGACATGCTGTACGAATTTTGCGGTCTTGCCAACCCAAGATCCCGCCGCGAGTCGGAGCGCACGCTTGTAAACAGTACCATCGAATTGACGTTGTCGGGTGGGGAGGTCATTGCTGGTCGGATCGTGGATATCAGCAAGACCGGCTTGGCCATGGAGAGCGATTTGCCAGAGCCTCCCTGGGCCAGGGATATGAAAGGGTCTTTCATCCTCGGGCTGGATCCCGGGAAGACCAGAATTTCCTGTTATATGGTGCGTACTGCCGGCAAACGGGGAGCCATGACTGTGGACCCCGAAGTCAAGGAACGTTTTGTCCAACTCGTTCGCGACCGGGTGCTGGGCAGAAACCCGGGAGAGTTGATTTCACTGAACCCGGAAATTTCCATCGCCCACTGACGTTGAATCCATGAGGGTTACGGTTGACGTGCCATGCAGACAGATATCACCTTCCAGGAATTGATTGATTTTCTTTTGAATATCAATGGGTTCAAAGAGGTTGACCCCGCCGTTCTCGGACAGAAGATTGTGCCGATGCTGAGTCTGGTCCAATATGAGGCCAATGATCAGATCATCTGCAAGGGCCGTGACAGCGGAACCTTGTATTTGCTTTTCAAGGGCCAGATTCGGGTAGAAATTTCGGCCATGGGTGATGCCCGTTCGATCATTCTCAATCCCGGGGCCATCCTGGGGGAAATGTCGCTTGTCTCCAACAAGCCGGCTGTGGCCAACGTTTTTGCGCACACCCATGCCGATGTCCTGACCCTCGATGTGGAAACATTCCGCGATATCATGCAGGATAACAATGACATGACCCGGGCCTTCGCCTTTATGGTTGGCCAGCGGATTGCGGATTTTGTCAAGCTGAAAAAATAGGGTTTGTTGGGAGGGTTTGCAGGGCAATTTTTGGTGGAAAATGGTGATCATGGAAGAGTTGGTGCGCTAGATGCTTGTCTCTTGGCTGTTGATCCTGTTCGAAAGAGATGGCAACCATCGGGTAAGACTGAAATTGCCAGATCAATAATAGGCTTTTTCGACGTTTTGACAGGCCCATGGGAGGTTTTTGCACCCACATGCCCAATTCGTTCATCAATTTTTTGAACCATCCCTGGTTCCCGGGAATATTGGCCGCCATTATTTTGACCTGGGGCGTTCTGCAATGGGTCCGGTTGGACGGGGTGCATTTGCGCTGGATCCGCAGCCGGTTATCCCGGGCGCAGGTTCTTCTCTCCGTGCATGGGAACGCCCGGGATTTTGCCCGCAATTTTGACGTCATTCATGCCGGTTTGCTGGGCAATGAGCTGTTGGCACCAGCCTGGGCGGCATTTCGGCAGACGTTGCGGGTCAATGGGGAAGAGCCGGTGCGGGGGCATCGGGATGTCCGGGAATATTTCCAGTTTGACAAAATTGTGGCTCCGCATACGGATCTGGAATTTTTTCGTTCTGTTCCGGGTTATTTGATTGGTGGTGGGTTGTTGACCACGTTTGCCTCCATGACCGGGGCACTGGTTGTGACCACCCAGGGATTGGTCACGACCGATCTGGATCAGTTTCGCCAGGCCTTGTTGAATCTGCTCAACACGGCCTCGTTGAAATTTCTCATCTCCTTTGTCGGTATTGCTGCCGGGATGATTTTTGCGTGGGCCGCACGGCTGCGCCTGCGTGCCCTGACGCGCCAGTTGGATGCCTTCTGTGATGGATTGAGCGCCTGCATCCAACCGGGTTCTGGTGATGCCATGGGGGCCTTTGCTCCCGGGGAAATTTCCGTGGCAATCGATGAGGCCGGCCTGGCTGAAGAAATTTCAGCCCGTTTGAACCTGTCCATCAATGCCCTGCGGGAAAAAGTGGTCAAGAGCATCCAGACCACCATGAGACCGGTCCTGGAAGAGTTTCGCCAGGAGAGTGCGCGTCTGACCGAATCCCAGGAGCTGTCCCTGAACGAATTGATGGTGCGGTTGGATCAGCAGCGGCGCACTCGCGAGAATGATGTTTCCCGGGAGTTTCAACGCGCCACCACCCGTCTGGATCAGGTCATTTCCACCCTGGAAGAGCGATTTGCGGAAATGGCGCGTGATTCAGCCACACAGTTGATGGATTCGTTCCAGCACCAGACCGATCAAATGCTGCGTAACCGGGAGACGCTCTTGCGGCAATCGTTGCGGGAGATGGCCGACCGTTTGGCGCAGGGGAGTGCCTCCTCCGGTGATACGTTTGGGCAGGTGCAATCGGAGTTGGCGCACATTGGGGATTTGATCCGGGAGATGGGGGAGGGGTTGGTGACGGAAGTCACCCAGCGCCTGCGCCAGGATGTTTCCATGGAGCGGGTGATTGCCGATGTGCGCAAGGAAAACCGGCGGTTGCTGGAAGGCCAGAATGAACAATACCAGCAGGCCTTCTCTTCCGTATTGGAACGCTTGCAGGACGATGCCCTTCTGACGCCATTGCTGGAGATGATGCAGGCGGAAGGCAAGCGCTTGACGAGTCGCAATGAGGAGCTGATTCGCCAGGTATTGGCGGAAACAACAGCCGAGTTGAGCGCCCGACTTTATGTCCAGCCCGGCCAGGAGGGTCGGGGCTTGTTGGATCAGCCTTTGGAGCTTTTGGAGGCCAAAACCGGCCAAATATTGAAAAACGCCATGGACGAGTTGCTGGCCAACCTGCGCCAGGTCGAAGGGCGCTTGTTGCGGGAGAATGAAAAAGCGGTACAAAAGGCCGTGGCAGAAGTGGCGACGCAACAATCCCGGACCCTTCAGGAAGTCCTGGATACCGTGGCTGTGCGGGGCACCGATGGCGAGGTCAGCCTGGAACCGATGCTGGCCGCTGTCAAGGCCGAAGGGGAACGGGTTCTGATCCGGCAGGATGAACTGGTTCGGCGGGTCATAAGCGGGGTGGTTGCCGATGTCAAGGCCGAAGGGGAACGGGTTCTGATCCGGCAGGATGAAGTGGTTCGGCAGGCCATGAGCGAGGTGGTTGCCGATTTGAAAACTGCCGTGGGCAGTGAAAAACTGGCCCGGGATTTGACCCGGACAGTGGTTGAAGAAGGAAAACGGACACGCACGGAACAGGAGCGGGTCGTTCATACTGTTCTGGAGGGTCTGGAGGG
>JADGCO010000059.1 GCA_015228935.1 Magnetococcales bacterium
GTGCCCTTCCTCCTGGCGGGGTTTGGGGCGGAGCCCCAATAAAATCTTTCTTTCCTATTTTATTTATCCGAGAGTTAATGGACAGCCTCTGAGTCAAAAAGGGACTGTTGCTGTCCGCATGGTTTTGTGGGAGCAGATCAACGGGCAGCGGCACAAAACGGTTTTACGGTGGAAATGCATGAAAGAAGAGTCCATATGAGTCCGCAATGCCATGTTCTGGTTGTGGAAGACAATCAGGAGATCCGGGAACTCGTGGTGCGCTACCTCAACGAACACGCTGTCCAGGCTACTGGCGTGGCAGACGGTCGTGCCATGCGGGCTGCGCTGGAGCGGGAAACGGTGGATTTGATCATTCTCGACCTCATGCTGCCGGGCGAGGATGGTTTGACTTTGTGCCGCCAACTGCGCAAACACTCCCGCCTCCCGGTGATCATGCTGACCGCCCTGGGTGATCACGCCGATCGGGTGGTGGGGTTGGAGATGGGGGCCGACGACTATGTCACCAAACCGTTTGATCCCCGAGAATTGCTGGCCCGGATCAAGGCGGTGCTGCGCCGCTATCAAGGGGATGCGGGCGACGGCGGCAAGAGCGGAAAAACCCCGGCAAGCACAATCAAATTTGCCGGATGGACCCTGCATCTGGCCCGGCGGGAACTGGTCGATCATGAAGGCGTGGTCGAACCCTTGAGTGCCGGTGAATTCGACCTGCTCCTGGCCTTTCTCTACCATTCCCGGCAGGTACTCAGTCGTGAACGACTCATGGACCTGGCCCACGGCAAATCAGCGGAGTTGTATGATCGCAGCATCGATACCCAGGTGATGCGTTTGCGGCGCAAAATCGAGCCGAACCCCAAAGAACCCGAATTGATCAAGACCGTCTGGGGCGGCGGCTACATGTTCACATCCGAGGTCATCACCGCATGAAAAACCCGTTTCCCCTCAGTCTGGCTGGACAAACGGTCTTCATCCTTCTGGTCGGTCTCACCTTTTCCCACCTGCTGAGCATTCTGGTCTTCACCAGCGAAAAGCTGGAACCCATGGTCCTGACCAGTGAACGTCGCGTCCTGGAACACATGGCAACGGTCACCAGACTGCTGCTGGACATTCCGGGTTCTTTGCACGAACCGGTTCTGGCCACCATGAATCGCAGTGGTCTTCATTTCCAGGTGTTGCCGCAGACCGCCCGGGATCCGCTTCCGTCCCTGCCTGGCAACAACAAGTTTTTGCAACATATTCTTGCGGAGATGATCCAGTCCGACCGGGCCACGGTCGTGGCGGTGACCCTGAGCGAACCCGATTGGAATCACCGGCATGGAACCCTGCATCGTTTCCTGTTTGGCCTGGAGATGGAGATCATCCGCCTGATGCATCGGGAAGTCCTGGACCAGGAGCTGCGGGCCTGGGTGGACCTGCCTGCCGGACAGCGCATTTTTCTGACCACCAAACCGGCGGACAATCATGTTCCGTTGTTTCGCCACGCCACCATTTCGGTTCTGGTCATGACCCTGGCCATTTTTCTGTTTGCCCTGGTCATCGCCCGCCACACGACCCGACCTTTGCGCCGCATTGCCCAGGCGGCGGACAATTTTGGCCAGGATGTGCATGCCGCACCTCTTCCGGAACAGGGTGCAACCGAAATTGTCAGCGTGACCCGTGCCTTCAACCGGATGCAGCAGAAGATTCACGAATTTGTCACCGAGCGGTTGCGCATGATCGCCGCCATCTCCCACGACCTGCGCACCCCCCTGACCAAATTGAAACTCATGGCCGAGTTTGTGGGTGATGCCCATACCCGCAGCCGGATGGTCGCCACCCTGAACGAGATGGAATCCATGCTTGCGGCCACCCTCTCTTTTGCCCGTGACGCCGTTGCCGTGGAACCCAAACAAAAAATCAATCTGGGCAGCCTGCTGGTGACCATCACCGAGGATATGGCCGACATCGGCCTGGCCGCGACCTGCGCCACAACCGAAAAACAGCCCTGCCTCTGCCGCCCCTTGGCCATGAAGCGTGCTTTCACCAACCTGATCCACAATGCCGTCAAATATGGCGGTTCTGCCCACATTTCCCTGACTGCCGGCACCGACCGGCTTGTCATTGACATTCACGACCCGGGACCCGGCATTCCTCCCGACGCCTGGGACCATGTGTGCAAACCCTTTGTGCGTCTGGAACCTTCCCGGAGTCCCCAAACCGGTGGCGTCGGCCTCGGACTGGCCATTGCCTCGTCGGTCATCCGGGACCATGGTGGCAGCATACGTTTTGAGCATCCCCCGGCAGGAGGCTTCATCACCCGGGTCGAGCTGCCCAGGGGAACCGCTCCTGCCAGGAGTCATCCCGAATAAAGACCTTGCTGTTGATACGTTCAAAAACTCCTCGAATAGTTGACCATGAGTGCCGTCCCCAGATTGCTCCCCTGGGCCTCGACGACGGCATGCTCGGCAAAACGATAACCGGCACGCAACTGGGTTGTTTCCCCATCGACTTGGCCGGTCTTGAGAACACCAGTCAGGTGAAAATCACCGTTTTTCCATACCCCTTCCAGATGGCTTTCCTGCGGGGAGAGATGCGCCGTCAGGGAGATGTCCCGCAACCCCGACCCTGAAGCGTTTTCCGGGTTGTTCTGCTGCAAACGCAGCCGGAGCCAGGTCGGTTTCAGGGGATTCCAACCCACTTTGACCAGGGAATTTTTTTCCAGCGTCGTTTCGGTGAAGGCCTCATCACTGAATGGCAACAGACCGATGCCAAACCCTTCCAGGGATTGACCCAGACTTTCCACCAGGGGAAGTGAACTGATTTTTTCCTTCAGGAACAGTTTGGCATCGTCACGCAACACCTGCCTGGCGGCGGCGACCGGCTTGTCCAGCAGGGTTTTGGCCTGGTCGCGTCGGGATGCCTGGAGTTCCGGATCCCACTCCTGGCTCAGCGGCCCCTGGTCATGGGCCAGATTCATGAAGCGAGACGTGTTGTCCGGTTTGATGCCGGTATTGACCGCAGCCTGGAGCGCCCTGCGCAGGGAGTGCCCAAGAGACAACGGGTGATGTCCATCCGCTACGACCCGATCCGCTGCTGCCGCATCCTGTACCGGGTTCAGGTTGAATGCCGATGGGGATCCTTCACCATGCCAGACAGGCCTGGGCGCTTGACCCACGGCTGTTTCGGCCCTGCCGGCTCCGGATTGCATGACCAGCAGGATCATACCCAAGGTCAGGAGCCGCAGGTGCCCCCTGGCGGCTGGCCGTGGCGCATGCCACCCGTCCGGTCCCGGGTGAATCCGGAATCGGGGATGTCCAGAGTACTCCACGGTCATGGATGGGGAAGCAACGATGGGTGCCGGCAGGTGCGTATTCATGGCGTGGTCTCGATTCAAATGGGTGTACCTGTCAACGATCATCGCAAAGCATGTTCCAAAAATGGAAAGGATCGTTGTCGATGGTCTTAATTTATTAATTATTATATTTCAATACCTTACATAAACATGCTTTTTTCGTGACGCCAGGAACCATGGGGCTACGACAAAAATATTTTACACCCCTGGATCGGGATTGCCGTGCAAGCATTGCCATGGGTCATGTGTGGCAGGTCATGATCTCTTTTACAATATAAAAATTTTTTTTACACTTCAATTTTTTTGATGTCAAATTTGCCTGGCCATGAATCAAAAATTCGTAACTGTTCAGTTCACCCCTTAACAAACGTTTGAAAAACTGGGAAGGAGGTCCAAGAGGAAGGGCTGTGCCCTTCCTCTTGGCGGGGTTTGGGGCGGAGCCCCGACAAAGTCTTCCATGTCAAATCCTTTTAATGAAAGGGTTCTGAATGGTTACAATAATCCTTACAAAAAGATCATGATTGGGTCCGGCAGGATTCGCAGGGAGGAATCTGTTTATTTCCTGGAACCTGTTGTATGATGTTCGAGGATTTACGTAAAGCGGAAGTCGTTCATGGTTGCCTCACCGGATAAAGGAGAGTTGCAGATGTCTTCGTCCCGAAGCAGCAAAAGTTCGCATTTTCTGTTCGCAGCAGGAATTCTGGCCCTGGCAGTTGGCATGACGGCTTGTGGCATGGGCGAAAAGAAAAGCACTTCCTCGACTGCCGGTCAGGAAGCCGGAACGGTCTATGCGGGTGGTACTCTGGTTGGTGCCACGGTCTGTATTGACAACAACGCCGACCTGGTTTGCGACTCCGCAGCCACCACGACCACCACCGACAGCAACGGCAAATTCACGCTTCCGGCGGGTGGAACGATTCTGGTCAGGGGCGGCTATGACACGGACTCGCTGGTTGCCGGCAAGACCATGGCCAACTGGACTGCCGACAAGGTGGCTGCGAATGCCAAGATATATTTCAACCCGTATGTAGGTGCCTTGTCGGCACCCAGCGGTTCCAATGCCGTCACGCCCATCACGACCATGGTGCAGACCCTGGTGAATGAGGGCAAGAGTGTGACCGATGCCCAGTCCAGCATCCAGAAGTCGATGGGCATTGATGCGACGGTCAGTCTGGTGGGTGCCAGTGCCGCCAACTCCCTGACCAATGCTTCCGCCATGGTCGGCATTCAAGCCCTGGGACGGATGTTCCGGCAGGCCGCCACATCCATTGCTGCCGCGTCCGGCATTGATACCACCTCGACAAATGTCGATAAACTGCCGGATGCCAGCAAGGCTGACCTGGCGAAAATTTTCATGCAGGTGTCCAAATCTGCTGCCACAAGTTTCAGCGCCAATGTGGCTGCTGCCAGTCCGACAGTCTATAATTTCGTCGGCTCGACGGCTGCAAATACCACGGACCTGGGTACCCTGGTCACGAATGTCATCAAGACAGCCGTCAGCAACGTGACCAAGGATGCCACTTTCACTTCCGCAACCTCCCTGAATCAGGTCAATCCGGCGGGTATTGCCGCCCTCGCCGGTGATACGATTGTTCAGGGCGTGCAAAACGTTGCCAAACTGGTCAGCACGGCAGGTGCTGGTTTTGCCACCAGCTCCACGCTGGATGATGTCGTGTCGAGATTGCAGGCCCAGGGCATGAATCTTTTGATCGGTGCCCAGGAACGCTTGGATATCGTGGCCGACCGGATGCGCGATCCCCTGTTCAAGGCCATGATCACCAATGACAACCTCAAAAATGGCACGGCCACCACCCTGGACAGTACCATTGAGGCCAAAATCAAGGCCATTGGGACCGAACTGGCCGGTGTGCAAACGGTTCTGAAAGACAACAGTGGCAAATTGGAGGACAACAGCGTCACCGCCGGCGTCATGAAAGCCATGACGGGTGCCCTCATGCAGGTCGCCACGGTGGCCGCAGACCCTGCTTTCAACTCGGCCAAGCTTGCCCCATCGATTGAAATTCCCAATGCGACGAATATTTCCAAAAAAATGGTCCAGTTCGTGGCAGATTCGCAAAAAATATTTTACGGTGCGACCGTATCTGCGGACCAGACCTACACGCTGACGACCGTCATGATGGCGGGTATGCAGGACAAGATGAAGGAGGTCAAGGCAGATGTCGCCAAAAATGCCGCCGCCGCCTTTAAAATCACCGATGACATCATCGCCAATACGCTCTCTTTTGTCCTCGGTGAAATCCAGTCCAATACCGGCATGAAAGGCGTATTCGATTCCACCAAACTGGGCAACATGGGTGCGCTGGTCCAAAAAGGCATTGTTGACCAGTATTCCGGAGATACCACCAAGCTGGGTACCTTGCTGGCGAACAATCCGGAGATTGCGAAAAATATCAAGAACATCACTGGCAAGGATGTCTCTGCCTCCTCAATCGTCGAGGGTGCTGCCAAAGCCCCTGAAGTTGTTCTTATCTCCTCTGGCAAGAACGGCTTCATGCTGGTCAACAATACCATCACCATCAACAGTGTGCCTGCCACGGTTGCTTCCAATGGAAGCTTCACCGTCTCCTCCTTTGTGCCCAGCACAGCCGTATGGGGCGGTGTGTCCACGCTTTCGTTCGTGGCCAAGGCACAAGGGGCACCTTTTGGAGGCATTTCTTCCAAGGTTGCCAAGATTGGGTTCAGTGTCACGCCAGTGGATGCCAACGGTGTGGCCAGCACAAAGAACAAAATGCGCATGAGTATGTTGATTGACAAGGTGAATTTTGTCATCACCGGGGGCACCTTGTTGACCGCAGACATTCCTGTCGGGGCCACATTGTCCTATGCTTTCACAAACGAGACGGGTTCTCAATTGACAGCTTCCCTGGTCAACACGAAGGCCGATATCATCACCATCAGCAGTGATCATATCGGTTCCACGGGTGCGACCATCACTCTGAATGGCAACAGTCTGATCAATCCCATTGCCAGCAATGTGACTGCTCAAAGTGCGTATATGAAGGACTTTCCCATGCTGTCCAAGGGCAGGTTTGTTGTCACAACCTTCATGGAGGGTGTCAACCTCATGGATAAGGGCGCAAATTCCTTCGATACGGGAACCCTGTTGGTCAACGGCGTTTCATTGACCGGCAGCAAACTGACCGGGACCTTGATTGTTCAGTAACAATCGAAACACACTTCCAGTCTTGGACCGCATCCACTTTGAAATGTGTCCTTTGAAGAAAAACGCAACCCCTTTTTTCCGGTCGTGCGTTTTTGAGAAGGTACACATATGGAAGTGGATGCGGTTCGACATCAAAATAATTGATGCACCTGGTCGCAAATCAGCCAATCAGTGGGCAACACGTTCCGGGCAAGCCAGAAGGCCATGCATTTTTTGAATTATTTATTTCCATTTATTAAACAAACATTTAATGAACAAACAAGCCGGGCAGGAGGGAAGTTTTTCCCGGGAGGGGGAAATTTTTCTTGCAAAAAATATCCATTCAGTTTACTAGGATTTGGCGATGGGTATCCAGTCTGTGTCTGAGATTTGAGTCGCACGCACGATGCTCGAAGTTTCTCGGGGGGTTGGCAACTGAACGAAAAGTACAAGGCAGCATCGTCATCCCGCTCGACTCCTGACCGAGCCTTCAGCATGATTGTTTCATTGTTACCTCACAATAGATAAGGGAGTGTGGAGATGTCCTCATCTCGGAAAAGCAAGGGTTCTTTTTTTCTGTCGGCAGCCGGAGTCGTGACCTTGGCACTTGGGGTGGCGGCTTGTGGTGGCGGCAACAACAACACGACGACATCAGGCCAGGAAGCTGGAACGGTCTATGCTGGTGGTACTCTGGTCGGTGCCACGGTCTGTATCGACAACAACGCTGACCTGGTCTGCGACTCCGCAGCCACCACGACCACGACCGACAGCAACGGCAAATTCACGCTTCCGGCAGGTGGAACGATCCTGGTCAGGGGCGGCTACGATATGGACTCACTGGTTGCCGGCAAAACCATGGCCAACTGGACTGCCGACAAGGTCGCCGCAAATGCCAAGAATTACTTCAACCCGTATGTAGGTGCCCTGTCGGCTCCCAGCGGTTCCAATGCCGTCACGCCCATTACGACCATGGTTCAGACCCTGGTGAACGACGGCAAGAGTGTTGCCGATGCCCAGTCCAGCATCCAGAAGTCGATGGGCATTGATTCGACGGTCAGTCTGGTGGGTTCCAGTGCTGCCAACTCCCTGACCAATGCCTCCGCCATGGTCGGCATTCAGGCCCTGGGACGGATGTTCCGGCAGGCCGCAACCTCCATCGCCGCCGCATCGGGTATCGATACCACCTCGACAAATGTCGATAAACTGCCAGATGCCAGCAAGACGGACATGGCGAAAATTTTCATGCAGGTGTCCAAATCTGCTGCCACGAGTTTCAGCACCAATGCCGCTGCCGCCAGCCCGACCGTTTATAGCTTCGTCGGTGCTTCCGATGCCAAAACCACGGAGCTGGGATCTCTGGTTGCGAATGTCATCAAAACGGCCATCACCAACGTCGCCAAGGATGCCACCTTCACTTCTGCAACCTCCCTGAATCAGGTCAACCCGGCTGGTATCGCTGCCCTTGCCGGGGATACGATTGTCCAGGGCGTGCAAAATGTCGCCAAACTGGTCAGCACGGCAGGTGCTGGTTTCACCACCGGATCCACCCTGGATGATGTCGTGTCCAAACTGCAAACCCAGGGCATGCATCTTTTGATCGGTGCCCAGGAACGTTTGGATATCGTGGCCGACCAGTTGCGTGATCCCCTGTTCAAGGCCATGATCACCAACGATAACCTCAAAAATGGCACATCCAGCACCCTGGACAGCACCATCGAGGCCAAAATCAAGGCCATCGGGACCGAATTGGCCGGTGTGCAGACAGTCCTGAAAGACAACAGCGGCAAATTGGAGGACAACAACGTCACCGCCGGCGTCATGAAAGCCATGACGGGTGCCCTCATGCAGGTCGCCACCGTGGCCGCTGACCCCAATTTCAACACCGCCAAAATCGATACCACCAAGGTCGAAATTCCAACTGCCGCGAATATTTCCAAAAAAATGGTTCAGTTCGTGGCCAATGCGCAGAAGATTTTCTACGGCCCGACCGTGTCTGCGGACCAGACCTACACACTGACAACCGTCATGATGACGGGCATGCAGGACAAGATGAAGGAAGTCAAGGCAGATGCCGCCAAGAATGCTGCCTCCGCTTTCAAACTCGACGATGACATAATCGCTGGTGCGCTTTCGTTTGTCCTCGGGGAAATCCAATCCCATGCCGGTATGAAAGGTGTATTCGATTCCACAAAACTGGGCAACATGGGTGCGTTGGTCCAGAAAGGCATCTCTGATCAGTTTGCCGGGGATGCCACCAAACTGGGTGCCTTGCTTGCCAAGAATCCAGATGTCGGTAAAAATATCAAGGGTGTCACCGGCAAGGATGTGTCAGCTTCCACCATCGCCGAAGGAGCTGCCAAAGCCCCGGAAATCATCTTCACCACCCCCGGCAAGAGCGGGTTCATGCTGGTGAACAATGCCGTCACCGTCAACAGCGTTGCCGCCACGGTCACTTCCAATGGCAGCTTCACCATCTCCTCCTTCGTTCCCAGCACAGCCGTATGGGGCGGTGTGTCCACGCTCTCGTTCGTGGCCAAGGCACAAGGGGCACCTTTTGGAGGCATCTCTGCCAAGGTTGCCAAGATTGGGTTCAGTGTCACGCCAGTCGATGCCAACGGTGTGGCCAGCACCAAGAACAAGATTCGTATGAGCATGTTGATCGACAAGGTGAATCTTGCCATCACCGGGGGCACTTTGCTGACCGCAAACGTTCCTGTCGGGGCCACATTGTACTATACCTTCACAAACGAGACGGGTTCCCAACTGACGGCCTCCCTGGTCAACACGAAGGCCGATATCATCACCATCAGCAGTGATAATGTACACTCCACGGGTGCAACCTTCACCCTGAATGGCAACAGTCTGATCAGTCCCATCGTCAGCAATGTGACCGCTCAGAGTACGTATATGAAGGACTTCCCCATGCTGTCCAAGGGCAAGTTTGTCGTCACGACTTTCATCGAGGGTGTGAACCTCATGGATAAAGACGCGAACTTCTTTGATACGGGAACCTTGTCCGTCAGTGGTGCATCCCTGACTGGTAGCAAACTGACCGGTACCGTGACCATTCAGTAACAATTGGTAATCGCCTTCAATGTTTTTCATTGGGCGAGGAGTTTGACGCAGAATCCGACTCTGATTTTGCGTCCTTTGTGAATGCCCAGCCTACGTTGGCCAACGGAAAAAGGGATTCCCCCCCCCCTGGTTGGGCAATTTTTCATGGAAGCCATTGTTGGTCAGGGTTCTTCCAGGACGTGTCATGGGAAAGGGCAAGGCCCTTTCCCTTTTTTTGTGGCTTTTCACCATCTCTTTAAAAATTCAGATATGAATTCAGGTACGAAAGCGCTCTTGAGGATCTGCTCCAAACCCCACTAGCGGGAATGGCTGGGAGGCGATGAACAGTACCTGTCAATTATGGGTCAAATCCAGTTGCGGGCTTTCCAGCCAGCGGCCAACCTGTTCCAGGCGGGCCAGGGGATCATGCATTTCCAAAACGGCCTGTTTTTCCGGATTGGGAACGAGCAGATGTTCACAGAGTCGCCAGGCCAGGGAAGCGGCATCCTGGGAAATTATTTCCTGACCATTTTGCATGCCGGGGGCGTCGTTATCCGGGCGATTTTTTTTTGGAAACGACTCCCGGGAAGTACCCGCCAAAACTTCCAGTAAATCCTTCAGAATGACAAAAGAATCCGGAATGGCCTGCCAGGGGTCCATGGAGAGGAATTCACCTGAGCCAAGCAGCAGACCATCTGGACGCGAACGTACAGCATGGATGCGAAAGCGGCGTTGTCCCTGGGCCGTGATGCCCAGGAGTCCTTCCGGAAGATGGTCAAAATCCACAATGGTTGCCAGCGTGCCTACGTCATGCAGGACCGGTAATGTATCACCAACCTCCCGGCCCTTGCGAATCAGGACCACGACAAACCCGGTGTGATCACGACCACACTGTCGGATCAGATTCAGATAACGTTCTTCAAATATGCGCAATTTCAAAACGCCGCCCGGAAAAAGCACGGTGTGCAAGGGAAACAAGGGTAGGGTCATGGTATCGGCTGTCATGTTGCCCCCTGTTGCATCAGATTATCAGCCAGTTCGCCATTTGTGGAATCAGGCGATTGTCTGTTCCAAGGGTATGGAAATCGTGCCATGCGGGGTATTATAATCCGTAAACCTTCCCCGGTGACATGCAGAACGGCGTACCAGAGTGGTATTTCATTATTTTTGAATTGTTTTTTTTTACGGCGGGTGGAAACCATGAAAAAAAAGGCCAAAACAACGCATCGACACTTTATGCCACCAGCCCTGCGCAAGGTCTGGGAGCGGTTGCTTGATTTTACCCCGTACTGGCTCTCAATCTGTATGCTGCTTTGGGGAATCAGCGCACAGTTCATGGACTATCCTTTGGTGGGAACCCTGCGCAATATGGCCTTTGATGCCTTTCAGCGCTGGCATCCACGGGAATACCAGGAGGCCCCGGTCCGTATTCTGGACATTGATGACATCAGTCTGGAAAAATTGGGGCAATGGCCCTGGCCCCGAACCATGCAGGCAGAAGTGGTGCGTCGCCTTCAGGATCTCGGAGCAGCGGCCATCGTTTTTGACGTGGTTTTTGCCGAACCTGACCAGACATCCCCGGAACGCTTGGCAAAATTATGGCAAGCAAATCAAACAGTAACGGATATGTTGCGGCAGTTGCCAGATCATGATGCGGTTTTTGCCGAAGCGATCCGGAAGGGCCGGGTCGTGACCGGGTTTGCTCTGGGTGAGAAAAAATCCACCAATCGTGAACCGGCCCGAAAAGTTCCCTTTGTGATTGCTGGCGATGATGTCCTGGAATATTTACGTTCTTTTCCCGGTCGTGTGACCAACCTGCCCATGTTGGAGGCCGGAGCGGCCGGCAATGGTGCCTTCTCCTTTACCGCCGACAGCGATGGTGTGATTCGCAGTGTACCGCTGATCCAGCGTTCCGAGGAAAAATTGTATCCCAGTCTTGCCGTTGAGGCATTGCGCGTGGCCCAGGGGGCAAAAAATCTCCAGATCAAGTCATCCAACGCCAGCGGAGCTGACCGTGCTGGTGGACATACTGGTCTGGTGGCGTTACGCATCGGCAATCTGACGGTCCCAACCGGCCCCAAGGGAGAAATATGGCTCCACTATACGCCATTCCGGGCCGATCGCTATGAACCTGCCTGGAAACTTCTGGCCGGTGAATCCGACCCGGCCCGGTTCAGGGACCATATCGTCTTTATTGGTCCATCCGCCAAGGGATTGTTGGATATGCGCTTCACGCCGCTGGGAGGCATCATCCCCGGGGTGGAGGTCCATGCCCAACTGGTCGAACAAGTCATCCAGGAAAGTTACCTGCAACGCTCGGACATCGAGCAGACCGTGGTCATCATCCACATGATCGCCATGTGGATCCTGTTGGTTGGCCTGTTGTCGCGTCTGGGGGCGCTCTGGTCGGTGATGGTGGGAAGTGGGACCATTTTTCTGACCTGCTGGGGATCCTGGTATGCCTTCACAGAATTGCACCAACTTCTGGATCCGGTGCTGCCATCGCTCATGGTCCTGGGCATTTTTACGACCTTCCTGGTCCCGAAATACATGCAGTCGGAAAAAAAATCGGCGTGGATTCGCGATGCCTTCGCCAGTTATGTCTCGCCCAATCTGGTCCAGTACATCATCGATCATCCCGAGGTGCTGAAACTGGGCGGCGAAAAACGGGAGTGCAGTTTCGTCATGACCGATCTGGCTGGCTTTACCTCCCTCATGGAAAAGTTTGACCCCAATGCCATGGTGGCCCTGCTCAATGAATATCTGGACGAGATGGTCAAAATTGCCTTCCGCCATGAGGGAACCTTGGATCGTATTGTCGGGGATGCCGTGGCCATCATTTTTTCGGCTCCGGTTGCCCAGGCCGACCATGCCGCCCGTGCCATGGCCTGTGCCCGGGATATGGATGCCTTTTCCTGGAAATTTGCCCGTTATCAGCAACAAGAAAAAAACATTCCCTTTGGTTTGACCCGCATCGGTGTGAATACCGGCACTGTCCTGGTGGGGAATTTTGGTGGCAGTAATGTTCTGGATTACCGGGCACTGGGTGACGCCATCAACACGGCAGCCCGTCTGGAAAGCGTCAACAAACAATTGGGTACGCGCCTTTGCATCAGTGGCTCAACCGTGGCCCAATGCCCGGACTTCATCGGTCGCCCGGCGGGAGAACTGGTCTTGAAGGGCAAGGAACAAGGGATCGAGACCTTTGAAATGCTTGCGGCGGAAGAGATGGCTTCCCCACGCATTCAGGCCTATATCACGGCCTACCAACACATGAAAGCAGAGGAACTGGATGCTTTGACCCTTTTCCAGCAATTGGTAACCACCTATCCAGATGACGGACTGGCCCGTTTCCATCTGCAACGTCTGGAGAGTGGGCAAAAGGGGAGCCGGGTGGTCCTGTCATCCAAATAGGGAATCGGACCATTCAATCGCACCGTCACTTCGACAAAGCCAACCGCCCTGTTGAAGGCAAACTTTCCTATTGCACCGTCACTTCGACCCGGCGATTGCGTGGCTCGGCAACTTCATCGGCAGTCGGAACCAGGGGGTTTCCTTCCCCATGCGAACTGAATTCGATCTGGTTGGCCTTGACACCGATCTCGACCAGTTTGTCCCGGACAGACTGGGATCGTTCAAGAGCCAATTGCCAATTCCTATCCGGCGCACCGACCCGGTCGGTATGACCAACGACCTCGACCGTAGGCGTGTTGCGTTTGGCAACCGCTGCCAGCAATTCTGACAGACGGGCTTTGGACTCTTCTGTCAGATCTGTTCCCCCTGAATTGAAATTGAGGACAAAGTTCAAGGGTGGCTCTGGTTTGGCATCCAGTGCCTTGCCGAAGGCGGCCTGGATCTGGCTTTGTTCCATGGCAAAAGGCTGAGTCGGAGCGACATCCGCATCGTCCATGCCAATCGCGGAGCTGGCGGTATTCAACTCCTGCTTGCCGCCTTTGTTGGTGACGGAGACGGCACCGATGTGACCATCTTCGCCCGGGAGCAGCACCACGATGTTCTTGGGTTGGGTCGGTTCCCGTTTGACCTGGACGACGAAGTTGATTTTCTGGACATCGGTACTCAATTTTTCGGACTCGACAACATACCCCCGTTTTTTCAGGGCATCCAGGAAGGTGGTATATTGCTGTTTGGCTTGCTTGAATCCACCTTCGACAAAGCCGTCCAGCATGAGGTTGGGGGTCATGCGGGCGTCATAGTCAAATGAAAATTTATTGACATGGATCTCCATACCTTCGGGAATGGATTCGCTGATTTCCACCAACATGGTTCGCGGAGCCGGCATACTGTACAGGGACGCCAGGCGCTTGGTAAAATCGATGAGCTTGCCTGACTCGGGAGGAACCGGTTTGACTGTCTCGACGGCAACGACACGGCTTTTTTCTGTCTGTACCTGGCTTTCGACAATGCGGGTTTTTTGACCGAAATACAGATGCACCAGATAGAGGACGCCAACCAGGACCCAGAAAACGGTCAAGAGCGGCACGAGGGCTTGTTCGGCACCGTATCGGACAATTTCCGTTGTGGTATTTCCGGCATGCCGGTAGGAAAGCCTGTTGACCACGGCCGGCAGGGACGTGACCAGAACCTGGTTATCCTGCTGTTCGAAGCGGGCTGCAGGCAGGACGCGACATTTCAACTGCATTTTTTCGGCAAGCTGCCGCACCCAGCCAGCCGTCATCACCAGGGCTGAGCGGGAGGTAGGTAAATCAGCCCGGGTGGTCGTTTTGATGGCATCCTGAATCTGGCCACCAAAGGTTGCCATGGTGGCTTCATCGGGGGTGGCACTGAAAGAAATATCTGCGGAGGTTGTTGTTTTTGGACCACCGGATTCATCGAGCAGGTTCCAGTTGAAATAGACAATCTCCTGCAGGCGGATATGCGCCTTGCTGGCGATGGATTTCAGTTCTTCCTGGAGAGAATCGACCAACTCGGCCTTGTCTTCCGGGGCAGCCGAGTGTGAAGAGATGCGCACGGTACCAGCGACCCGCCCCGCGTGACCGACGAGAATGTCAATGTGCCGATCATGATCAAAAAGGACAGCGATATTCTGTTTTTTCCTGGAATATTTTTCCAGGACATCAAACAGGATGGCGTTGACCGGGAAAACCAGATGGTGGTCGGAATCTGCCAGGGCCATATCGAAATAGCTGGTGGCAGTCTCTTTTTCCACCACGGTGAAGTACAGTTCACTGAGGGTCGCGGTGCGTCGATGTTTCCAATGGGTCAGAATGCGCGCATGTTGGTTGGCTTCGCCACGTTCCTGGAGTTGCCGATGGGCGAGCAGCTCGGCGTAGCGGACCGGCGCTTCCACGGACATGTGAAAAGCGGGCGCACCCCGAAAATCGGTGATGACCCATTTGTCGCCCTTGATCGAATCCAGGGAGGGCAACGGTTCGCATGTACGGCGTTTCAGGAGGAATCTCTTGCCATCCAGATTGACGATGACATTATTCGGGATATTATTCATTTTTGGACCGTTCCGTGGGGGACCGGAGAGACAAACAGTAAACCGGACATAGGCACAAGTCCCCCACAAGCAAGAAAGAAGCCAATTTATTTTTCCACTTTGACCAGAAACCGGGTTCCACGCACGCCAATCGTTCCGGTTGGCGTTTCAAATTTGACGGATTGTGGAGCCAGTTTGGCGATTGTACCGGAAATGACCTGCAAGGTTCCCTTGGTGATGTGTGAACCGAATGATAGTTTGTTTTTCTGGGGTTGGTAGGTAAAATCATCCACGACAAATTCGGTATCCGGCCCGATGGCGATACGGGTATTGTCCTTGAACGTAATTCCCATGGCGGCTCCAGGTCCGGACCTCAGGGTGTCGTTCATGTGGATATCGTCGCCGAGTTTGGCATCGATTGATTTTCCAGCCCGCGAAATTTTGACGGAACCATCCAGTTTTTTTACATGGCCAATCACGTCAGGGGATTCTGCCGCCTGGACAGGGGCGATGCTGATGAATATGCCCAGAAACAGGACGCAGGCCGTGGAAAACGACAATTTTGACATGAATTGACCCTTTTTCTGACGGTTAACCGACACAATCACTGCCGCACGCTATATTGATCAAGAACAGGACGTTATTCAAGGCAAGGCATGGGAGAAGCTTACTGAAAAGCTGAATGGTGAGCGGGTAGATCACAGGCTCCCAGAAAGTGGGCCATGTTTTCCAGTATTTCAATTCCCACGCCTGTGCGATTGGTACGGACCAACCGGCAGGGCCAGGTTGCAACGTCCGACCTGTTGGGCATGCGCAACGTGCAGGTCACTCCTGGAGACAGGGACCACATGGGGCTTTCGACACGGACAAATGCTCCACCACGACTGACATTTTCTGTCATGCCCAGGACGGTGCGACTTTTGGATAACTCGAGCATCACCTGTTTGCCACGACAAATCCGTGTGGATCCGCGCCTCTCTTCACACTTCTCGTCTTTCAACGCCACTGTGTCGAAACTGAAAGCCATTGAATTCTCCTGATCCTGAGGAGTACCTGCCACGATCAACGATTCATCATAACAGCATGGACGTTGCTTGCAAGCGGTTTTTTCTGGAACCGGGCCATCCGGAGAGCAACGGGGTAGAGATACGGTGATTGACGGCAGAGAAAAAATTGGCCAAAATAGCCTCGTGCCATATCTAGGGAAGGTAACTTTATCCAAGGGAGGTTCTCTCATGTCTGTCTCTGCGCTCACCTCATCCAACGAAGCCATGGCGCAATCCCGCTCTCAGAATGTGACCGCCATCAATCAAAACACTTCCCGGGAAACCAGTTCAAGGATCGAGAACTCACTCAAACGGGAAGCTGACAGGGTTGACATACAAGCCAGCCAGGTAAACCGCCAGGTTCGCGCACAAATTCCGGAGGTGAGTCGTGCCACATCTTCTCATACCAGGGAAGTGGTGGTGGGTGGAGGCCGGTCTGGTTCTCCTGCGGCTGCCGGTATCGACATCCAGGCTTGATCAGCGCGGGTGGGATGTATGCCGTTCTGCTGAACCCGGAAATTTTTCCCATGTCTCCAATCCGTCGAGATCGGGAGGAACGAGTGTGTGTGCCTGAAGAGGACCACTCTCTTCCGGGGTGTCTCCCGGCTCAAGGTTCAGATCCGGAACCGGGTTTTGAATGCCAAGGAAATCCTGGAGTTTCCCCATGCCGGCCATCAGGCGAAAAGCATTGGTCAGATAGTTGAATTGCTCGGTGGCCAATGTGGATTTGGCGGTAAACAGCTCGGTTTCCGAGTTCAGCACATCCAGGAGCGTGCGCTTGCCAATCTTGAACTGATCGGCATAGGCAGCGGAAACCTTGCTGCTGATGGCGACGTGCTTTTCCAGATATCCGAGACGGTTGCGTGAAGTTTCCAAACCCTCCCAGGTGCCTTTGAGGGTTTCCCGCACCATGCGACGGGTCTGTTCCAGGACCTGTTGCATTTGTTCGTTGCGTTGCAGGGTTTCGCGTTTGCGGGCGTGGTCCGCCCCGCCCCGCAGGAGGTTGTAGTTCATCTTGAGCATGGCCGACACATTTTCAGCGTGTCCCACCGAGCCACCCTGGTTGGCATTGTTGCCATAGAGGATGTCCAATTTGACGTTGGGGTGAAAGCTCCCCTTGATCGCGTCCAGGTCAAGCAATGACGCTTCGAGATCCCGTTGCGCGGCCAAGATGCCCGGATGGGATTGCAGGGTCATGGCTTCTGCCTCGTCCCAGGTCTTGGGCAGTTTGTCAAACTGGACCTCGGGGCGACTCAAATCCCTGGGGGGCAGGCCGACAATGCGCAAATAACGCGCCTCGGTCGTGCGCATGGCTCCCTGACTGGCGACATGATTGGCTGAAGCCAGGGCCAGACGGGTCTCGGTCTGTTGCACGTCTGCCTCGTTGCCGGCACCGCTTTTGAACTTGGCCTGGATTTTCTCCAGAATGTCCTGGTGCAACTGCACGTTGGCCTGGAGCAGGGCCAGGAGTTCCTGTTGCTTCAAGGCCTCCAGATAGACATCCGTCGCCGACTGGAGCAGGGTTTCCGCAACCCGTCGATAGCCGTAGGTTGCCGAAGCATGGGCGGCACGCGCCTTGGCCACACCTGCCGAAGTGATCCCTCCATCATAAATCAATTGGGACAAGGTGACACTCGCTTGGCCATTTCTCAGGGTCAAACCATGCAACCCCAATCCCCGGGTGGTCGTGTTGTCACTCCATTCCCGGCCATAACCGGTTGCCACATCCACGGTCGGACGGTATCCGGCCAGGGCCTGGTCAATCTGATTGCGCACGGCACGCTGGTTTTGCAGGGCGGCCATCACTTCGGGATTGGTTTGCAACGCCAGAGTGGTTGCTTCCACAATGCTTTCGGCAGTGACAGGCGCTGCCGAAAGCAGCAGGGCAGCCATGCTCAGCAGCGGAATGTGGCGTCGGAGCCGGGCAATACAGAATATATGTTCCTTGGAAACCGCACCTGGAATCGTTGCTTGACTCTTCTTCGGCATTTTCTTTATCGCCAGCATACAAGGTTCGTTGATGGATTTTTCCCGGCTCATCGCCCATGTTACCGTTTTGGAATCTTTTCGGCCAAAAGTTCCTGTCAATGGAGTGAATTCTTGAACAGGGTCCAGACCGGCTTAAGCATGGATTCCGACCAGACAAAAGCAAGGATCAGACCAGCGTGACGCGCACAGAAAATTCTTCAGGAAAGTAACTTCACAGAGGAGGTCCCCGGATCATGCGTAAGAAACACCCGACGGCGTTGCTGCCATACGACTCGGCGACCTGCGTTCCATATGGAGAACACTCTTTTCCCTTGAGAGTATCATCCAGGAAAGTACCGGAAAAGGTCCTGTTCCAGGATGCTCGGATCAGATGCCTGTGCGGATGATGGGATCTTCGATCAACAGCACGCCAAGTTTGCCGCTCGGAGCCACATAGACATCGAACATGCTGCCACCAAACGTGGTGTGACCGCTGCCATCGACGGCCAGGTTTTGCCCCTGGACATGGACCGTCGTACTGGTGGCCAACGACCAACTGTTTGTCGCGGTGACAGTCACCGTATCAGAAGAATTTCCCTTGATTATCAGTGAGTTATTGTCAGAAATCTTCAGCACGTCGTTCATGTTGAGGGAGAGCGTATCCGCCCCGGACCCGGCTTTAAGGTCAATCACCTCGATATGTTCCAGGGCCAGGTTGGTATGGAGGTTGAGGGATTGACCGGTACCCTGGAAAAGCAGGGTGTCGTTGCCCTTGCCCCCATCCACGGTCAGGGTGTCGGCGCTGTCGTAATAGAGAATGTCATCCCCCTTGCCGCCCAGCAGAACATCGTTGCCGCCACCCCCTGTCAGGGCATCGTTGCCGGCACCACCAACCAGGATTTCGTTGTTGCTGGTCCCTGTCAGGGTATCGTTTTGACTGGTGCCCTGAAAATTGACTTTTCCGGTGAAATTGCTTCCGAATATCAGAGTACTTGTCCCGGCCAGGGCATTGCCGCCGGCGGTATCCATCATGGCACCGACCAGAAAGTCGTCGAAGCCGTCGCCGTTGAAGTCACCTGCCGGACCCACGGTGTGTCCGGCCCAATCATTGGCATGGTCACCATTCAGGGTCAAGCCATTGGCACCATGCAGGACACTGAGATCCAGAAAACCGCTACTCCCGATATTGGAACCACCAAAAACCAGATAGGCCTGACCGGCTCCACTGTTGGCCTTGTAGGCACCGACCATGAGGTCATCATAGCCATCGCCATTGACATCCCCAACCGTGGAAACCGACCAGCCGGCCAGATCACCAGCGGCAATTCCTTTCAGGGAAAATCCGTTGGTACCGTTCAGGCTGGACATGTTGAGGGAACCGGGGAGTGATCCGCTGCCGAAAATGAGGTACGCTGCACCATCGTTGGAGGAAGGCGGTGTCGTGGTGTCAAAGTTGCGGGCACCTACAAGAAGATCGTCGTAACCATCCCCATTGATGTCACCGGCACTGCTGACTGCAAGGCCGAAGTCATCATTATTGTTGACACCATTCATGGTCATACCCTGGCTGGCCGGCATGGTGGAGAGATTCAGGGTTGCCGAAAAAGCGGCACTTTGGCCATAGACCAGATAGGCTTTGCCGGGAACAGTGCCATTGTTGACATTGAGTGTTCCAATCAGCAGATCGGCCAAGCCATCGCCATTCACATCCCCGGCAGAGTTGACGGACACACCGACCCGGCTGTCAGCAGGGGCAACGATCTGAAAGCCATTGCTGCCGCTCAGAGAGGTGACGGCAAGGGTGGAGGTGAAGGTGCCGCTGTGGCCGAATACGACATAGGCCGTTCCGCTTTGGGAAGCCGCTTTGTAGGCACCGACAAGGATGTCATCGTAACCATCGCCGTTCATGTCGCCGATACCGTGGACCGAAATGCCCAGAAAATCGTCAGAAGCAGGGTTGATGAGGGTAAAACCGTTGCCGCCATTCAGGTCGGTCACGTTGATGTTGGAGAGTGAACCGCTCGTCTTGCCAAAAACGACATAGGCTCCACCGGCATTGGTGTAAGTGCTGCCGCCACTGATTACATTGACTCCCTTGGCACCCAGGATCAAATCGTCAATGCCATCACCATTGATATCGCCCGCCGAGGCCGCCGAGGTTCCAAGTCGGTCATCAACCGCCGCCCCCAGGATGGTGAACCCCAGGCTGTTGTTGGTCATGGCAGAGAGCGACAGGGGCGACGTGATACCTGACGAGGTTCCGAATATCACATAGGTCGCCCCGGCATTGGATTGTGAGGCATCGTTTTCATACGCCGACACGATTACGTCATCAAAGCCATCGCCATTGATGTCACCCGCCAGACCCAGGGCCTTGCCCGAATAGTCACTTGCCGCCATACCGTTGATGGCAAACCCCTTCAATCCGGCAGCGGCGGTGGGCGCTGCCGATACGGTTGACAGGGAGAGGGCACTGTTGTTGAGAGCCTTGACGGCGGTGATCCTCTGGTAGCCGCCGGAATAATCCTGGTTGAGGCCCCAACCCGAATTGGCCCCCAGATTGTGCATGACGGTATTGAAAGACCCATTCACCGTGGCAGAGGCAACAATGTTGAAAATCTGATTATTGAAGGGCGTGAATCCATTCAAAAAATTGAGATTCAACGTATCGGTTGCATTGGTCAGATTGACGCTGCCGGCAGTCAGGGTGTCAAAATTGAACGTATTGTTCAGGTCGATGGTCAGGGTGCCGGTGGAGCCAAAGGTGACCGGACCATTGATGGTCAGCAGACCGCTGCCGTTGATTGTTCCGGGATTGATGATGCCATTGTTGGTGAATGAAACGTCCGTATCGGTGACATCGATGGTGCCATAGCCCGTGATGAGACCACCGTTCTGGTTGGTGAGGGTGGTGCCGGACAACCCCGCGACCGTGAGGGTTTTGCCGGCAGGAACCATCAGGGTACCACTGTTGAGGAATGCTCCGGCAACCGTGGCCTGTTCCAGGGTCAGACCGGCTCCTTCCAGGGTCATGAAACCCGCATTGGTCAGGTGACCGGCAATTTTAAAACTGCTGCTCCCGGCTCCGGTATTCCGAATGGCCAAGGCACCCGAATTGGTCAGCGTCCCGGTCGTCAAAGTCACCTGCACGGTGCTGGCACTGCCCTCCGAGTCGTCCAGAACCAGGTTGCCGGTATTTGTGAAACCTTGAGCAAAGGTGGTGTTCGAGGCGGCAAGGGTGTTGGCGTCAAAGACCAGCATGCCGGCGTTGGTCATGGTGCCACTGACCGTGTTGCTGGTCCCACCGAATCTGAGATACCCCAGATTATTCAACAAAATATTGGCGTCAAAGGTATCGCCGGAAACATTCAGACCGCCGGTGGCTGCAATGGTGAAGGTGGTGGGTGAGGCCGCCGTCACGGTGACATCCCCCGCGAAGACCAGGGCGGGATAAAAATATTTAAGGGTGTAATGGCTTGCCAACAGCAGGGTATGGGTCCCGGCCAGTTGCAGAGAGCCACCGGCGTTCATGATGGAGCCAAAACCGTACACATTGGTGCCACCGCCACCACCAGACGACATGGTGCCGGTCACCAATGTGGTGCCATTTGAAATGGCCAGGGTCGTGCCTGAAGGAGCCGTCAGGGTTGTCCCCGGTGCCGGATTCATGGTGCCGGTTTGTTGCAAGGCGGCCATGATGTCCAAAGTGGTACCGGAGCCAAAGACGGTGGTGCCACCGTTGACCGTCAGGTTGGCACCTGCGGCCATGTACATGGAACCGGTCGCGGTATTGAAGGTGGCACCGATGTTCTGGATGGTCAGATCATAGTCCAACAAAATCTGACCCGTATTGGTCACATGGCCGGTGATGCCCCGTGCCCCGCCCGGACCACCACCGGAATCCCGTGACCAGATGGTGCCACTGTTGTTCAAGGTGGTTCCACCCTGGAGGGTGAGCATGCTGTTGCCGGTACCGCTGCCTTCGTGATCCAGGATCAGGGTACCGGCATTGCCGAGACCGGCTGCGGCAACGAGGCGTGCATCGGTCCCGGTGCCGCCCGCACCCACAACCAGTTGCGCCGATCTGGCATTCGTGAACGGGCCGTTGACAGTCACCATACCGGCGTGACGCTGAATGTTGAGGATGCCGCTGTTGTTCAGGGTCAGACCGGTACCAAAGGTATCATCATCCAGGTTCAGGATGCTGCCCGCCGGGTTGGTAAAGGTGTATCCAGGTCCCTGGATCGTCACCGTACCATTGAGAAAATTCAGTCTGGTCGTTGCGGAACCGGAAAAATCGCTGCCCAGATTCAGGTTGGTTGGACCGGCAAAGCTGACGGTACCTGAGCCGGCCAGGGTCAGGCCGGAACCGAATTGCACCGTGCCGCCCGCCAGGGTCAGCGTGGTTCCGGCGGCCACATCCAGCGTGCCGCCCATTGTGGAAAAAGTCCCCCCGGAAAAGGTCAGATCATGATCGACATCAAGCAGGCCGGAATGGATGACAGAACCCATTATGGTGCGCACACCGCCTACCCCCCCCGCCGAATCACGCGACCAGATGGTGCCGGAGTTGGTCAGGGTGCCACTCTTGACAGCCAGAATGGCTGCGTCGGTGGTGCTGGAATCATTGTCCAATTCTATGACGCCCAGGTTGGCGAATCCCGAGGCAAACACAATATCCGCATTCCCGGTTCCACCTCCGATTCCCACGAACAACCGACCGGCAGCGTTGTTGATGAACGAGCCATGGATGGACACGGTTCCGGGATGCCGTTGAATCTGGATGGTACCGTTGTTGATCAGGTTCGAGCCGGTGGCAAAGGTGTCGTCGTCCAACTTGAACAGGGAGTTTGTGGTTACCGTGAACGTATAGGCAGAGGCAGCAACGGTGACCGTCCCGCTGAGAAAATCAAAACCGCTCCAGGTCGGAGTGGTGAAATGACCCTGCAAATTCATGATACTTGAACTGGACAACACATAATTTCCCATGCCGGTGCCACTCTGCATGTTCAGGCCTTGCAGGGTTTGATTGAAATGGCTCCAGGCCTGGGTCGGACTGATGTAGGAGACGCCCGGCAGGGCCAACAGCGGCCCGATACTGGTCGCAGTCAAGGCCGTATCCAGGTTGAGATTCAGGTTTGAGATGACGGTGCTGACGCTCTCTGTAATCTGGATTCCGTTTGTCGAATCATGATCGGCATCGGCCATTTGCAAAATCTGCAACAGATTGGTCACCCGGATGGCATCGGGACCACTTCCCATGTCCAGGGGCGTCACAATCGGTTTGCCGGCGGATTCACCCAGCAACAGATTGCCCAGATAAAATTGCACCTTTTCGTTCGGACGGTATGAAAAATGGCCCTGGGCATCGGTCAGACCGACCTGGCTGCCGGTCTTGAATTGGATGCCGCCCACCGCCCCATCCAGGAAGGTGCCTTGCAGCAGGGGATTCAGGTTGAAGGTGGTCGAAACCGAGGCCTGCGAGGCGTCCGTGGCCGTCACCTTGACGGCGAGACTGCTCAAGTCGCTGAGCGTGGCGGTCCCGCTGAATGTGGCCGTGGTCGGGTCAAACTTGAGCCAGGCGGGCAGGGCACCACCGTCTTTGAGGGTGGCCGACAAGGTGAGGGTGTCACTGGCATCAACCTCCTTGAAACCGCTCGTACCCATGCTGTAACTGAACGACTGCCCCGGAACAAAATTTTGATCCGTGCTTGTGCCAGCAAAGGTCGGGGCATCGTTGACCGCCGTTATGGTCTGATTGATGGCTGCCGTGGTGGCGCTGAAGGGGCTGGTGCCACCTGTGGTCGTGGTATCCATCAAGACCGGATTGCCCGTCGTTGACCAGTTGCCGGTGTAACTGTCATCTACCGCCCGCACAACCAGATCCGGATCTGTGCCGGTGTAACCGGCAGCCGGGAGAAAACGTATCAGAGTGGTGGCAGATAGGGCCAAAGCTCCCGGACCATCGGTCACCGTGGCAGGAATGGCGGTCCAGGTGTTGCCTCCATCCGCAGAATATTGCCACGCTCCCTGGCTGGAGGTCGCATTGTTCGCCACCACCGCCACGCCGGCCAGTTCGGCTCCATCATCCATATCCTGGAATGCTGCCGTAAACATGGCACCGATTGGTGTTCCGGCGGGGCTGGTGGCATCTTCTGTCACCGACGGCAGCGTAATGGAGTCGCTGATCAGCTCCGGGGCATCGTTGATACCCGTGGTGGTGATATGGACTTCCGCCGTTGCCGAAGCGCCACGACTGTCAACGACCGTATAGGTGAACGTATCCGTGGCTTTTTCACCAGCGGCCAACGAATTGAAATGGTCACCGGGCCGATAGGTCAGGGAGCCATCCGGCTCCGGCGTGATCTTGCCTGTTAAATCAGCAAGATGCAGACCCTTGGGATCGATTTTCAGGGTGGAGTGTCCATCCGGATCCCGATCATTGGCCAACAGCATGGCTGGGGTGATATGCATCGACCCCCCTTCCGGTACTGCAAAATCGTCATCCTCGGCCTGGGGGGGCAGGTTGGGTCTTTCCATGACCATCGGATTGAGTTGCAGCGGCGGGGGAGGCATGTCATCCGACGTGGCGGCAAAGGGGATGACCGGTTTATCGGGCAGGGAACCCGACGGACCATTGGGTCCCAAAGGATTGAAACCCGGCGGACCCTGGGGAGGCAACTGAGGCGGCAAGGCACCGGGATCGGTACTATTCGGTGGTGCCATTCCCTGTCCCATGCTGCCGGACGCAGGCCCCAAACCAAAATCCGGGCCACCCATGGGACCGGCCATGCCTTTTTCAAGCTTGGGACCGCCCTTGTCGGCTTCACCTTTGGGACTCTCGCCACCAAAATCCGGACCTCCGGAGTGGCTCGGCAACTCCATCTTGCCCGTACCAAAGTCAGGCCCGCCTGATTTTGGTCCTCCCTCTCCCGGGGGATGCGGCTCACCAAAGTCCGGGCCACTCTTTGTTTCAGGTTTGGCTTGCCCTGCCTCTTTATGCCCCTCGTCTTTTTGACCAAAATCCGGGCCTTTGTCCTCTTTCTTGCCTTCGTTTTTATGTTCTTCGCCCTTCTTTCCCTCGTCCTTGTGATCTTCGCCCTTCTTTTCCTCGCCTTTTTTCTCCTCTTCCCCTTTCTTTTCCTCACCTTTCTTTTCTTCCCCTTTTTTGTCTTCTTCCCCTTTCTTTTCTTCCCCTTTTTTGTCTTCTTCCCCTTTCTTTTCTTCCCCTTTTTTGTCTTCTTCCCCTTTCTTTTCTTCCCCTTTTT
>JADGCO010000060.1 GCA_015228935.1 Magnetococcales bacterium
CAGATTGGCCAGCGCCAATCTGGAAACGCTGGATATGTGGACAGAAAATATCCTGGATGCCACAGCGCTGGAGGATGTTTTCCAGGGACGGGACAGGCAATAAGGCAGAGTGTATTCAAGGGTATTTTCTTGATGTATGTAAAATGCGCAGAATCTGTATTTCATCAGATTTTATTCTGTAAATGACAACATATTTATATTTTCCTGAAAATATTTCACGGGTTCCATGTACTCGTCCAGGAACTCCGATATGTTCATTTGTTTTGATAGACTTGATCATCTTAATATATGTGATTCATGACCTTATTTGCTGCTTCTGGATTTTCTTGTAAAATATATTCGCCGATGGAGTCAATATTTATATTGGCTCTCCGTGTTATTTTAACCCTCAAACTCAACTCCGTATTTTTTAAATGTATTTATTATTTCTTCATTTGTTACAAATTCGTGACGTTCTGCTTCTTTAAGACCGCTTTTTATTTCTTCAATGGCCCATTGATTATAATCTGAATTGTCTCTTGCCAGACGTTCCCTGATGGCATCTATGATGTAACCTTGTTTATCTTCTATTTTTTGGATTCTGCTTTCAAGCTCGTCCGGTATTTGGATATAAAATTGCATTTTTTTTTCCGTGGATGCGTGTTACGTGGAAAAAGAGGAATATACGCATTGTATCATGCGCTGATTTTTTTGGCAATTCATTCTGAATCCAAAAGGCGATTCTGGATAAAACTGAAAATTTGTTCTTCGGCGACGATGATGTGATCGACGACCTGGATGCCAATGGGAATCATGGTTTGTTGGATGAGTCGGGTAAACTGCACATCCTGGGGGGATGGCGTGAGGTGTCCGGAGGGGTGATTGTGGCAGAGGATCACGGCGGCTGCCTTGTGGCGCAGGGCGGTTTCCACCACCAGACGCGGCCCCACGAGGACCCCTTTGACCGTGCCGCGATTGATGAGAGCGGGGTAGATCAGGCGAAAGCGGTTGTCGAGACAAAGAAGATAAAAAACCTCCTCCGTCCGACCGGCCATGAGGGGAACCAGATATTGTTGGGTGGCTTCGGGGGTGTTCAGGGGGGCCTGGTTCCGACAGGCACGATCCCGCAGATAATAACGGGTGATCTGCGGCAACAGGGAGAGAAAGGCGGCGGCATTTTCGCCAATGCCGGGAATTGAGGCCAAATCCTGGGGATCGGCTTCGAGAACCGCAGAAAGTGTGCCGAAACGGCGCAGCAACACATGGGCAAGGTCATTCGTATCCCGGCGCGGCAAGGCGTAAAACAGCAACAGTTCCAATGCCTGATGGGGCTCGAACTGGTCGATGCCCTCGCTCAGGAAACGGTTGCGCAACCGTTTGCGGTGACCGAGGTGCAACTCTCCTGTCTTGCTGCTGTCGTGGGTCGATGGTTGCATGGTGTGTTTTCTGTATCGTACCAGATGCCGATGGGGAGAAAGCCGGTTTGTTAAAATCTGAAATTTAAATCGTGAAGTTGAAAGCTGAATCAATGAAGAACCCAATCCAGACTCGTCACCTGACAGTATCTGGAAAAAATTTCCGAATGGAAAGTGGATTGATGGTTTTGATTGTTTGGGATGAAAGGTGTGATGTCCGGAAACTGGATGCCACCGCATTCCTGGGAGCGTGGATGCCGCGTATCCTTGTCCGGGAGTCGGATCTGGGTGAGACTGGGTGAGCGATTCGTGCTGGAAACATTCTCAAGGAAGAGGTTCCCATGGAAGACCCCAACGCCATGCCCATCCAGGCACCGGATGATCCCGGGTATCTGGATGCCGATTCGGACACCCATGGCGGCAGACCCCCCTCCCGGAAAGACCATCAACGCCGGCCTGCCTATTCCCTGGAAGCGGAACAATCGGTTCTGGGCGCAATCCTTCTGGACAACACCGTCGTGGATCAGGTGGCGGACATTCTGGAACCCGATGATTTTTATGTGGGGGCGCATCGGGTTGCCTATCAGGGCATCCTGACCCTGCTGGAACGGGGACAGCCTGCCGATCCGGTCTTGTTGCGGCAGCATCTGGAAAAAAATGCGGACCTGGATACGGTGGGTGGTTCCGGGTATCTGGCAGAACTCGTCAATACGGTGCCATCCACGGCCAATGCCAAGGCCTATGCGCAACTGGTCCACGACAAATCGGTGTTGCGGGAGTTGGCGCGCCAGGCCACTGCCGTGGTGGATCTGGTTTACGAAGGTCGCGAACAGGTGGAGACCATCCTGGACGAGGCCGAACAACGCATATTCGGAGTGGCCGAAAGCAAGGATCAGCGGCGCAGCGGCTATTTTGAGATGAAGCCGGTGGTGCGACAGGTCCTGGAGCATCTGGAAAGTTTGATGGATCGGCGGGTCTCGGTGACCGGGGTGCCGACCGGATACAAGGATCTGGATGAAAAGCTGACCGGATTGCAAAAATCGGATCTGGTGATCGTGGCTGGGCGGCCCGCCATGGGCAAGACCAGTCTGGCCTTGAATTTTGCCGCCAATGCGGCCATGGATCACCAGAAGTCCGTGGGCATTTTTTCCCTGGAAATGTCCAAGGAACAGCTCGTGATGCGCTTGCTGTCGGCAACCTCCCGGGTGGATGCCCAGGCATTGCGGACCGGACGTTTCAATGATGACGAATATGGCCGGTTGATCCAGGCTGCGGCCCGGCTGTCGGAGACCGCCATCTATATTGATGACACGTCGGCTTTGTCGGTATCGGAATTGCGTTCCAAGGCACGACGCTTGCGGAAAGAAAAAGGGGTGGATTTGATCATCGTGGACTACCTCCAGCTGATGCGCGGCTCGAATCAGGTTGAAAATCGTGTCCAGGAAATTTCCCAGATCAGCCAGGGACTCAAGGCCATAGCCAAGGAGTTGTCGGTGCCGGTGGTGGCGGTCTCGCAACTGTCGCGGTCGCCGGAGAGTCGCACCGATCATCGACCTATCCTGTCGGATCTGCGTGAATCGGGCAGCATCGAACAGGATGCGGACGTGGTGATGTTTGTCTTTCGTGAGGAGTATTACAAACCCGACGATCCTTCCCTGGCGGGACGCGCCGAGGTGAATGTGGCCAAGCAGCGCAACGGGCCGACCGGGGCCGTGCCCCTGACCTTCCTTCACAAGTTTACCAAGTTTGAAAATCATGCAAAATCAATCAATAACTAAAGAAAGTGGTCCCCCATTGCGGCCAACCTGGGTCGAGGTGGATCTCGGGGCGGTGGCACACAACTATCGGGTGGCGCAACGAAGTGTCGGCCCTGACGTGGACGTCTGGCCGGTGGTCAAGGCGGACGGCTATGGTCTGGGGTCGGTGCCGGTGGCGCGGGCCTTGCGGAGTGCCGGCGCTGCCGGGCTTTGTGTGGCACTTTTGGAAGAGGGCGTGGCGCTGCGGGAAGCTGGCATCGAAGGTCCGGTGGCGCTCTTTTCCGGATTGAGCGGGGCCTGTGCGGAACAGGCCGCAGCCCTGGATCTGGAACCCTTTTTGTACGAGCCGGGCAACGATCTGCAAATCCTGGCTGCGGCCACTCTGGAACGACCCTTGCGGGTGCATGTCAAGGTGGATACGGGCATGGGACGCATCGGGATTCCACCCGAGGATCTTCTGGCGTTTTTGGCGGCCCTGGATCGTTTGGGGGAACGGGTGCAGGTGGTGGGCCTGGTGTCGCATCTGGCCTGTGCCGATGAGAGACAACGCCCGGAAACCGCCCGCCAACTGGCCGTCATGCAGAATCTCCTGGCCCATCCCGACGTGGCAAGACGGGGTTTGCGGGTTTCCCTGGCCAATAGTGCCGGATTGCTGGGACATGCCGCGACCCGTTTCCATTGGGTGCGTCCGGGAATCATGCTGTATGGGGCATCGCCGTTCTATCCGGCGGAGAGTTGGCGGGATACGGGTTTGCGGCCCGTGGTGACCTGGCGCAGCCGGATCATCCAATTGCGTTCCATGCCGAGTGGCACCTCTGTGAGTTATGGACACTCTTTTACCACGACCCGGCCTTCCCGTCTGGCCCAGGTACCGGTTGGCTATGGGGATGGTTACAACCGTCGGCTGGGCAATCGGGGGCAGGTGCTGGTTGCCGGGCGACGGGTACCGGTGGTGGGGCGGGTCTGCATGGATCTGATCACGGTGGATGTCACCGATTTGCCGTTTGTCGAAGTGGGAACGCCTGTCACCCTGCTGGGTGCCGATGGGGCCGAATTGATCGACATCGAAGAGATGGCAACCTGGCTTGGCACCATTCCCTATGAGGTGATTTGTGCCCTGGGTCGGCGTCTGCCGCGCCGCTATCTGCGGAGTGGCACGGACAGGGTGGCATGATTTAATAAAACAGGCATCGATTTTGCTTCTTCACCAGGCAGCAGTGCTGATTGACCGGCAGGTCTCATCGGGCAGGAGCAGCGGTTGATCGGTTTGTCTCTTCGACTGACAAATGCGAGACAGGCATGGGTGAAGCAAGGGAAGCCAGGGCAGAGCCGTTATTGGATGAACAGGACGGGCGTCGTGTCTGTGTGGATGCAGGTTTCGGTCTTGACCTGAGTCTGGATGGCGGCGTGGTGCCTGTCTTGAATGAGTTTTCTGCCGAAAATGACCAGATCCGGGTTGCCGTGTCCGGCAGGATCGAAGCCCCAGAGCAGGTTGCCGTGCCTGACGGGATCATGCCCCGGATGCAAAGCCGGATTGACGTGTCCGCCATGGTTGCGGAAAGACTGCAAGGCCGGACCGGTATGCCTGACAGGAGCGGTATGCCTGACAGGAGTGCGAAACCCATGACGCTGCCTGCTCGAATCCGGGCCGGTTTGCCTGATGAGGATGCCAAACCAGAACCGGCTCAGCGGGCCGAATCCGGTCTGGAAGCGGTCTGGTATGGAAAAAAGCCCTATGCATTGGCACCCATGGGTCGCATGGAAAATTTGCGCGGCGTGGGTCTGGTTTGTCGGAACAAGGCGCAGCGGACCAAAAAGGCATTGCGCTCCAAAATATGGGATCGTTTGGGAAAATCGCTGGTATGGTCCTTGTTGGGATGGTGTGTGGCCGTCGGCGTTCTCTGGGGACTGAACGAGCGATACCGGATCACGGTTCCCATGGTGGAGGATGCCGAGGCTTCTGTGGTGGGCGTGCAGCCGGCACCCAGGCCATTACTGGTTTCACCCTTTGCCACGATCCAGTCCGTGGTCAACATGCCGCCCATTCCCGGTTGGGGTCGGTATGAGGTTCTGGTTGGCTCATTCGTGGATCCCATGCAGGCGCGGCGGTTGCACCGTCAATTACTTGGTATTAATACCGTGGATTATTGGCGCAGTGGGGTCGAGGATGGCCGGCCAAGAATTCAGGTTCTGGTTGGTCCCTTTGCCAAAATTGACGAAGCAAACCAGATGGCCAGGGATCTGCGTGGACGTCTGGGCGTGGAAACCCGGGTATTGACTCTGCATCCGGCACATGCGTCGGCAACGTCGGGTACGTTGCAGACGCTTCATCCACCGAAAGGCGAGAAATGAAATCAAGAAAATGGGACGATTGAAGCAGCGGTTTCTCTGTGATGCCTGTGGTGCCGAACAACTCCGTTGGGAAGGCAAGTGCGGGGCGTGCGGGGCGTGGAACAGTCTCAAAGCGTTCACGGTGGAAAAAGGACACACGGAACGTCCAGGAGGGATGGAAGCGGCTGGGGGTGACGGCCCGGTGCTGTTGGCACAGGTGGTCATGGGTGAGGATGCCCGGCTGCTGGTCGGCATGGTCGAACTGGATCGGGTCCTGGGAGGTGGATTGGTTCCGGGGTCGGTAATCCTGATCGGTGGGGATCCGGGCATCGGCAAATCCACGTTGTTGTTGGAAGCCTTGGCGCGTCTTTCAACCCGGAACAGGGTTCTTTATGCATCCGGGGAAGAGTCTCTGGTCCAGATCAAATTGCGCGCCCAACGCATGCGTCTGGTGGAGGATTTTTTATGGGTTGCCATGAACAATCGTCTGGAAGGGGTGTTGCAGGCGGTCGCGGCCAAGGAGCCGACGGTCCTGGTGGTCGATTCCATCCAGACCCTGGCCAGCGATGCCTATCCGGCAGCAGCCGGAACAGTCGTGCAGGTCCGGGAGTGTGCCGCCCGCTTGATCATGGAAGCCAAACAACGAGGCATGGCCGTGTTTCTGGTAGGACATGTGACCAAGGAAGGTCAGATTGCCGGTCCGCGCATTCTGGAACACATGGTCGATACGGTTCTCTATTTCGAGGGAGAACGGGGACATAATTATCGGATTTTGCGGGCCGTCAAAAACCGCTTTGGGGCGGCCAACGAAATCGGGGTTTTTGAAATGCGGGATTCAGGTTTGCATGAGGTGCCGAACCCGTCGGAGCTGTTTCTGTCCGAGCGCAAACGGGGTGCGGCGGGATCGGTGGTTTTCCCGGGGGTGGAGGGGAGTCGGCCCGTGCTGGTGGAGATTCAATCCCTGGTGGCACCCAGTTCCCTTGCCATGCCACGGCGCACGACCCTGGGTCTGGATGCCAACCGTCTGGCCATGTTGACGGCGGTGCTGGAAAAACGTCTGGGGCTTGGCCTGTTCAACCATGACATTTTTTTGAATGTAACAGGAGGTTTCCGAGTGACTGAACCGGCGGCGGATCTCGCGGCAGCGGCCTCTCTGTACGCATCCCATCGCAACCTGGGAATTGATCCGGGTCTGGTGATCATGGGTGAAATGGGCCTGGCAGGCGAAATCCGGACTGTCGGTCATGCGGCAACCCGCATCAAGGAAGCCGCCAAACTCGGTTTTACACGCTGCATTCTGCCAACCAAGTGTCGCAACAATCTACCCGACAACCTCCCCATGACCCTGGATGGGGTCGATACGGTGGAGGAAGCCATGGAAAGACTCGATCTATGAACGGCATCGATTATCTGTTGTTGTGGGTGGTAGGCTTTTCCATCCTTTTTTCAGTGTTGCGTGGCAGCAAACGGGAATTGGTGATCCTGCTGGGTTGGGTCGTTTCCCTGGTGCTGGCGATGATGTTGGCCGGTTTGCTGGAACCGCGCCTGGTACCCTATCTGAAGTCCCATGGTCATGCCGGTCTGGCAGGTACCGTTGCCTTTCTGGTGATTTTCATGGGCATCAAGTTACCTTTGACCGTCACGCACTGGGTGGTGAATCGCCTGTCTGGTCAGGTGGAATTGTCTCCATTCAGTCGATTGTTGGCGGTAGGGTGGGGCGTTGGACGGGGCATTGTCATCCTTTTGACTGCTGGCATGGTGTGGCTCTCTTTTGATCCCCCATCAGCAGCGGCTTTGCATCGGTCACGTCTGGCTCCCTGGTGCATTGAAGGGGCACATCGTCTGACGGCAAAATTTGTTCCGGATTCCATGCTCCGTGACCAGGTCATGGCAGGGTATGGACACTATCGGCGGGGGGGAAGTGCCATCAAGCCCGCCGGCGGATCTGCCGAGCCTGCCAACGATCCACAGGATTTGGCCGGTGGATGAAAAAACAAGGTAACTATTCAGCCCCCCTATTTTAGTAAACGTTTGAAAAACTGGGAAGGAGGTCCAGGAGGAAGGGCTGTGCCCTTCCTCTTGGCGGGGTTTGGGGCGGAGCCCCAACAAAGTCTTCCATGTCAAATCCTTTTTATGAAGGGGTTCTGAATGGTTACAATGAATTGAAAACAGGGAAGGTGGTTGGAACATTCATCCCCGGTGGGGACAGGGGTGGATCTGCCTGGTGGGAGGTCAGATCAGGCCGGTGAAACCGTTTTGGCGCAAGGCTTCATACAGCACCACCGAGACGGCATTGGCCAGATTCAGGCTGCGCACGGCGTGCAGCATGGGAATGCGGATCAGTCCGGCCTGAAACTGCGCCAAAAGCTCCGCAGGCAGGCCCGAACCTTCGGAGCCGAACAAAAAGCGATCTCCCGGAACGAAAGTACAGTCGGTGTAGGATTTTTTGCCACGGGTCGAGACGGCATATAGAGGGGTGTCCACGGGATGTTCGGCCCAATAGCCGGGCCAGTCGTCATATCGCCGGACCGGATTCAGGTGACGGTAATCCATGCCTGCCCGTCGGACCGCCGCCGCATCCAGACGGAACCCCAAAGGTCCCACCAGATGCAGCATGGCCCCGGTCACGGCACACAAGCGCATGATGTTGCCGGTATTGGGCGGAATCTCTGGACGCAGGAGAATAATATGGAAAGGGGGTGGCGTCCCCCGGACCGTTTCTGTGCCCAACTTTGCCGCATCGCTGACCACGTGTTCCCTCGTTCGCTGCGTTGCCTGTTTATTGATCATGGAGGCTTGACGCTACTCGCGTAATCTGAAATATTAGCCTCTTCTTATGAATCTTTTCCACATTTTTCAAGATCCAGAAAAGTCAACAGGAGCTTTCCGGGAGTCAAAATCCCCCAACAGCCTTTCGTATACCTCACGGGGAGGTCAATGGAACCCATGGTCATCCAGCAAGAAGAAAATCGCCGGGACTTTCTGATCCTGGCCACCAGTGCGATGGGAGTTGCAGGCACAGCCGCAGCCTGCTGGCCGTTCATCCGGTCCTGGAGTCCTTCCGCCGATGTTTTGGCCCAGGCCACGACCGAGGTGGACATCAAGAGCATCGAAGAGGGCCAGATGATCACGGTTCCCTGGCAGGGAAAACCCGTTTTCATTCTGCATCGTACCGCCGCTCAGATCAAGGCTGCTCAGAGTGATGACAGCGCTCAAATGACTGAACCGGAAAAGGATTCTGCCCGTACTCACAAGCCGGAGTGGCTGGTCGTCGTGGCGCTGTGTTCACACCTGGGTTGCGTCCCGCAACCCGTCGGTACCGGGGACTATGGCGGCTTCCTCTGCCCCTGCCATGGATCCCACTACGATACCTCCGGGCGCATCCGGAAAGGTCCCGCACCCAAAAATCTTCCCGTGCCGCATTACGAATTCAAGGATGCACAGACCCTTGTAATCGGCAAGGCGGTCGCCTGATGGCGGTCCGGTTGAGTTGAAGGAGGCCAACCCGTGTTCAAGTTTATCATGGAATGGGTCGATGCGCGTTTGCCCGTCAGCGACCTCATCAAAAGTCAAGCTACCGAATATCCCACCCCGAAAAATCTGAACTATTGGTGGAATTTTGGTTCCCTGGCCCTGTTCGTTCTGATCATCCAACTGGCCACGGGTCTGTTCCTGGCCATGCACTACAAACCCGATGCCCTCAAGGCGTTCGACTCTGTCGAACATATTATGCGGGATGTCAACTGGGGCTGGTTGCTCCGTTACCTCCATGCCAATGGTGCCACGGCCTTCTTTGTGATGATCTACATTCACATGTTGCGTGGCATGTACTACGGATCGCACCGCAAACCCCGGGAAATTCTCTGGTGGTTCGGTGTCATCATTTTCTTCGTTCTGATGGCCACCGCCTTCATGGGTTATGTCCTTCCCTGGGGCCAGATGTCCTACTGGGGTGCCTCGGTCATCACCAACCTGGTTTCAGCGGTCCCCGTGGCCGGTGAAGATCTGGTGGTCTGGGTCTGGGGTGGTTTCTCTGTCGGCGATCCGACCCTCAATCGTTTCTTTGTCCTCCATTTCCTGTTGCCATTTGCGGTTCTGGGCCTGGTGGTCCTCCATCTCTGGGCTTTGCATGCCGTCCATTCCAACAATCCAGATGGTATCGATCTGGAACACAAGGACACCATTCCTTTCCATCCCTACTTCACCATCAAGGATCTCTACGGTGTGGGGGTCTTTTTGATCGTCTTCTGTATCTTTGTCTTCTACTCCCCCAATTTTTTCCTGGAGCCGGACAACTATATTGAAGCCAACCCCATGCAGACTCCGCCGCACATCGTACCGGAGTGGTACTTCCTGCCTTTCTATGCCATCCTGCGCTCCATCGACTTTTTGGGTTCGTTCAGCAAACTGGCAGGGGTCATTGCCATGGGTGGTGCCATCGCCATTCTGTTCCTGCTCCCGTTCCTGGATCGTTCCCCGGCCCGCTCTTTTCGCTACCGTCCCATCAGCCGGGTCCTGTTCTGGATCTTCGTGGTTGACAACTTCATCCTGGGATGGGTCGGCTACAATCCGGCGGATGCCACGGTTCTCGGCGGAATGCCCATCGTCTATGTGGGTCGTGCCGGCACCGCCGTCTACTTCAGCTACTTCCTGTTGCTCTGGTTCATCACCGTCACAGGCATCGAAAAACCCCGGCCATTGCCCAAGAGCCTTTGAGGGGAGGAGGGAGCAATCATGAATCGCACACAAACCATCAAGGCCGTTTTCATCGCCACGGCCATGATCATTCCCCAGTCACTGTTCGCCTCCTCGGGAGGTACACCCCTGCCCAAACAGGAGTGGGGGTTCACGGGCATCTTCGGCCAGTTCGACAACAAGGTCCTGAAACGGGGAGCCAAAGTGGCCGCCGAGGTCTGCCTCAGTTGCCACTCCATCAAATACATCAAGTTCGATTCCCTGCGTGCGTTCGGCTTCTCCGAAGCGGAAATCGACAAAATGGCCTCGGCCCAGGGTCGGACCAAAAAAGATAAAATGATGTCCGCCATGGAACCGGCTGCCGCCAAGGAGTCTTTTGGCATCGTTCCCCCGGATCTTTCCCTCATGACCAAGGCCCGCAAGGGTTATGAGGATTATCTCTATGCCATCCTGGTCGGCTATATCAAACCCGAAGAGGCCGAACTGGCCAAGCGGGTCATGGCAGACAATGCACTCTCCGACGAGGAACTCAAGGAAGTGGCCAGCCGCCTGCACCTGGACCCGCATCAAAAAGACAAGGTCATGGAGACGCTGAGCCGCATCAACAAAGGCGATCAGTTCAACCGCTACTTTCCAGGCAACTTTTTTTCCATGCCACAACCCCTTTCCGACAAACAGGTGGAGTATACCGACGGCACCGAAAGCACCTTGCCGCAAATGTCCCGCGACGTCGTGACCTTCCTGGCCTGGGCCGCCGAGCCTACCGCCCCGGAAAGAAAATCCACCGGGCACAAGGTCATCCTGTTTTTGATCGTCTGGACGGTCATGCTCTACGCAGTCAAAAAACGCATCTGGGCACGGGTACACTGAAGTTTCACAGCCCGTTTTCAGACCCGCACATGACAAGACACGGACCCCGGTGGATTCATGCACCGGGGTCTTTGTTTTTCGTGGATTCAATCTGGAGATGGATTCAATCTGATGCAAGACAAAACAGTTTTTGCGGGGAACCGAGGCAGGGTGCGCTACAATGCAGGCATCAATGCGGGAAAACGGATTTGATGAGGAGAGCCGTGATGCCAGCCACACAAACCGCCACGCCCCACTTGAGGGGGGCTATTTCGGCGGCAATACGTAGCTCCAACTCCTTGAACCGGGTTTCCCACTTTGTGTCCAATTCCCGAAGATCCCGTTTGGTGGTGAGTTCCTCCAGGTTGTGATCAAACACTTCGGCCTGGGCCTCGGCCAACCCTTCGGCCTGTCTCTCCTCGAAACCGGCTGCCCTGAGAGTTTTGACGTATTTGAGCGTATCAAAGGCGATTGTCGTCATATTGAATTCCTCCTTTGCTTGAATCTACAATAATTTTATATTTTTTGCCACGGTTATTGCGGTAATCAACCCTGTGTTGACCTGGGGAAAAAAACGGCGACCTGATTTGACAAATTCATGGTCAGGGAGAAAATTTCCGATATCTTTCAAGCAGGATCATGCAGACGGAGTTTGGGTGATGGCCATGACGGATCCTTCGACCAGTCCAAAAAATGCCGCGTTCACGATGCACCAGCAACAGTTTATTTGTGGTATTGACAATCCCCTCTATGAAAAATTTTGGAACCGGGTGAACCGTGGCCAATGGGAACCGGAAACATTGCAAACTTTTGATACTTGTCTCAACGAAAATATGGTCACCGTGGATATTGGTGCCTGGATTGGTCCCACGACGCTCTATGCCAGCAGAAAATGTCGGAAAGTCTATGCCTTCGAACCGGATGCCGTTGCCTTTGCCGAGCTGAAAAAAAATGTTGCAAACAACAATATAGAAAATGTCGAGCTGTTCAATCTGGCCATTGATTTTCAGAAGAGCGACAGGTGCCTTTACAAGAAAACCGCTTTTGGCGATTCCATGTCATCTTTCATCGACGTTGCGGGTGCTGCCGAATTTCAGAAAATTTCATCCGACAGATTGGATAACTTGGTTGCGGCAGATGTGTTGGCAGGCGATGTTTTTTATAAAATAGATATTGAAGGCTACGAATATGATCTCATGCCAAAACTGGCTTATTTATTCAATAATAAAAAATGCATTTTATACCTGTCGGTTCATCCCATGATTCTGGCCGGGGTTGCCAAGGGAAATCGACTGCTGCGGAGTTGGAATACGGCGAAAAAAACCTTGGCTTTGCGCAAGGCTCTGCCGTTTGATCAATGCAGTCGGAGCAATATACAATTATTCTATGATATTTTTATGGGGGTTCTGTTCAGGCGGCATTGGAAGCTTGATAATATGTCTCTTTTGTTGAGTCATGGCCGTGGGGGAAGGTAGTTCAGACCTTGATCATCATTTCAGTCACCGACAGAAGAGTCAGGCTTTTCTGCTTCGCAGCCAATTTTATCGATTTTTTGGGCAGGTCTGGGTCTGAAGGTAACAGTTTTTCGACCTGACTCTTTTTCAGATCGTTTAAGATCCTTATAAATAGCGTCCAGGTCGTAATTGAACCGGCTGGCATATTCCTCACGAGTCTTGCGGATTTCTTCAATAATTGGATCTTTCCACATGGCTACTCCTCCAAAAATTGTTCAGGTGTGGCGATGGTTGGAGGTTCAAAGTTTAGCCCGCGACATGTTTTTTCAATTTTATATCGCATAACTGCGTTAGCGATATGTTTGCAATTCCAGGTCAGCAGAAAATCCATATTTTGTACGGTAGCAATGGCGATATGAAGGGCATCGTTACCGGCAATCAGGGGAACAGCTCCATATTGCACCAAATGTTTGGCCAGAGTCAACGCATCTTCATTGATGGTCAGAGTTGGTAAACCTTCTAGAAGTACCAATCGTCTGGCAACAGCATCGTGGTTGCCAGCACTGATTTCTTGTATCACCAGTTCAGAGGCATACAGGTCAAAGTGGCTGCTTTGTTCGTGCCACCATGTGGCGGTAATTTGCTGGTGGGCTGCCACAATCAAGTCACGGCTGGGACGAGCAGCCAGATAGCTGACAATACTTGTTTCCACGTAGATTTTTGATTTCATGGTCAAATCAATTTCGAAAAAAATCCAGTTCGGGCGTTGAGTGGAAACCTCGGGGATGGACTACATTGTTGCCAATGCTCCCGAATAACGCAATGCAGTCATGGCCAGGGATTTGCGGAGGGGGGCATCTTCCAGGGATTGCATGGGGATATTGACAGCGAAGGCCACGATTGTCCCCTGGGTTTCCAACCAGCCGACATACCAGCCGATCATCGGTTTGGCTGCCGCGGCCCAGCCGGTTTTGCCAAAAAGATGGGCATCCCCGAGCTGTTCCTGGGGGATGAGACGGCGCACGCTCTCCAGGGATTGTTTTGCAAAAGGGAGCTGGTTCTGGGCCAGACGGGCCATGAACTGGGCCTGTTCCAGGGGGGAGATGGCCAGGGGACCTTCCAACCAAAATTGATCGACCTTTTCACCAATTTCATGGTTGCCATAGCCGATTCTGGTGACCCATTCTGCCAGGCGTTGCAGACCGATGCGGCGGGCAATCTGTTGAAAAACCGGTACGGACGAGACCGCCATGGCCTCTTTGAGGGTCAGATCTTTTTCCCAGGTTTTGAGGGGGAGGGGGGTTCCATCCCAGGGGAAGAGTTCATTCTCCTGCACCACACCGGTTTCCAGGGCAATGAGTGCATGGGGTACCTTGAAAGTCGAGGCTGGCAAAAAACGTTCCTGGCTGCGGGTTGTATCAGAGACCCGGACCCGATTGGTATCGGTCTCCAGCAGAACAATACTTCCTGCCACCCCTGCCTGTTGCAGGATGTGGGTCAACCCGGAGTCCAGTTCTGTTTCTGCCTGGCAGGAAAGGGCGGTGAAAAACAACCCGATCATCAAGCCGAACAGGCAGTTTTTCATGATGAAAGACTGGGAAGGAGGTCCAGGAGGAAGGGCTGCGCCCTTCCTCCTGGCGGGGTTTGGGGCAGCGCCCCAATAAAAATTTCTTGGCAATTTTTTTTTCCAAAACTGCATATTCATAAAGTGGACGCGGTTTGGACAACCTCCAAGAAAAAATCCCGGGGAGTTTTCAACCTCCCCAGGATGTTTACAATAGCATACTACCGGAACTGAAAGAATTTTTCAGGTTCCTTCTTCGAGTTCCTTCATGGTCAGTTTGACGCGGCCCTGGCGGTCAACGTCGAGGACCTTGACCTGCACCGTATCCCCTTCTTTGACCACATCGGTCACCTTCTGTACGCGCCGATTGGCCAGTTGGGAGATATGGACGAGTCCATCCTTGTTGGGCAGAATGTTGACGAAGGCACCGAAATCGGTGATGCGCACCACCTTGCCGGTATAGACCTGACCTTTGACCACGTCCGCGACAATGCGCCGAATGATGTTTTCGGCATTCTGGGCGCTTTCGCCGTCGGAGGAGGCGATGCTGATGGTACCGTCATCCTGGATGTCGATCTGGCAACCGGTCTCTTCGGTGATGCCCCGGATTACCTTGCCGCCGGAACCGATGACATCGCGGATTTTGTCGGGATCGATCTTGATGGTGAAGATGCGCGGGGCATGGATGGAGAGTTCACTGCGGGGCGTGGAGAGGGCCTTGGCCATTTCACCCAGGATGTGAATCCGTCCCTGCCGGGCCTGTTGCAGGGCCACGGCCATGATTTCCCGGTTGATGCCGGTGATCTTGATGTCCATCTGCAAGGCGGTGATGCCGCGTTCATTGCCGGCCACCTTGAAATCCATGTCACCCAGATGATCTTCATCCCCCATGATGTCGGAGAGAATCGCAAAACGATCCTTTTCCTTGACCAGACCCATGGCAATGCCGGCCACGGATTCCTTGATGGGAATGCCGGCATCGAGCATGGACAACACCGAACCGCACACCGTGGCCATGGATGAGGAACCATTGGATTCGGTGATTTCGGAGATGACACGCATGGTGTAGGGAAACTCTTCGGAGGTGGGCAGGATGGCTGCCAGGGCACGGGTGGCCAGCTTGCCATGGCCGATTTCGCGCCGGCCAGGTGCCCCCAGTCGCCCGGTTTCACCCACACTGTAGGGCGGGAACGTATAGTTCAGATAGAAACTGTCCCGGGCCTCGCCATCGAGGCTTTCGACGATTTGTTCATCGCGACCGGTACCCAGGGTCACGACAGCGACGGCCTGGGTTTCACCCCGGGTGAACAGGGCCGAGCCATGGACCCGGGGCAGGATTCCCACTTCACACAGGATGGGCCGAATGTCGGTCAGACTCCGGCCATCGATGCGCTGACCGGTGGTCAGGATTTGTTCCCGCACCACCTCGGACTCCAGGTGCTTGAACAAATCCTTGATTTCATTGCTGCGATCACCGCCTTGACCATCGGCGACGGGTGTTGCGGCAAAACGGGTCACCGCCTGATCCCGCACCTGTCCCACGGCCTCCTGACGTTTCAACTTTTCCCGCACCCCATAGGCCGTGCGCAGATCGGGCAGAAAATGTTCCCGGATCTGGGCCATCAGGCTGGCATCTTCCTGCACTTCCTTGACGGGCCAGCGGGGCTTGCCACATGCGGCGGCCAGTTCCCGGATGGCGGCGATCACGGGTTGAAAACCGGCAAAGCCGAACATGACCGCGTCCAGCATTTGTTCTTCGGTCAGGAACTTGACTTCCGACTCGACCATGGTGACGGCATCGGCGCTGCCGGCCACCACCAGATCCAGCCGGCTTTCCAGCATTTGTTCGCGGGTTGGATTCAGGACGAAGGCGTCATGGATGAAGGCGACCCGTGCCCCTCCGATGGGACCATCGAACGGAATTCCGGAGATGGCCAGTGCCGCCGAGGCCCCGGCCATGGCCGGAATATCCGGCGAGTTGATGCCATCATAGGACATCACGGTGGCGACGACCTGGGTATCGTTGCGATATCCCTTGGGGAAGAGGGGACGCAGGGGGCGGTCGATGAGGCGCGAGGTCAGAATTTCCCGTTCCGAGGGACGGGTTTCCCGCTTGATGAATCCTCCCGGTATGCGTCCGGCAGCCCAGTGTTTTTCCTGATAATGAACCCCCAGGGGAAAATAATCCATGCCGGGACGTTCGCTTTTTTCCGCCGTGGCCGTGACCAGGACCACTGTTTCACCATAGGTCACCAGCACGGCACCGTCGGCCTGCCGGGCGATCCGTCCTGTTTCCAGAGTCAGGGTCTCCGGTCCGAACGGAAGGCTTTTTCGATGTATATCAAACATGTCGTTGTATCCAGGGAGGTTGGATGTGATGGAGGGCTATTTGCGCAGATTCAGGCGTTGAATCAGAGTCTGGTAGCGGCTCAGCTCCTGTTTTTGGACATAGGCCAGGAGGCGCCGTCTCAGTCCCACCATTTTCAACAAACCCCGCCGGGAGTGGTGATCCTTGTGGTTGATCCGCAAATGTTCCGTCAAATTGTTGATGCGTTCGGTCAACAGGGCCACCTGCACTTCCGGGGAACCGGTGTCTCCCTCCTTGGTGGCAAATTGCAAAATCACTTCTTTTTTGCGTTCCGGGGTGATCGACATCGAACTTCTCCTTGTTTTAGGCTGGATTGTGGTGGAGCCCGTATGCCGGGGGTGGATTCAGACGATCTGGAACACCCGTTGTGGCCGACAGGAACGCCAATTCTCGCCAGCGGTCGTTTCGTCAAGGTGACCGATGGCACCGAACCGGCCATCCGGAGTCAGCAGACGCACGGGACCGGCCTGGCTTGTGGCTGCCGGAACCTGGATCGTCTGTCCGTTCTGGATACGGTGCCAGACATCTGCCCGCAGTCGCAGTACCGGGATGTCGTCCAGTACCCGATCCACGGGCAACAAAATTTCCTGCAATCGTCCCTCGGCGACCTTGCTGGTCAACTGGTCCAGGGTGACGATCTCCCCCATGGTAAACCCCAAAGTCTCCGTGCGCAATAAACGTTCCAGAAAACCCAGGCAACCGACATGGTGCGCGAGGTCCCGGGCCAGTGCCCGCATGTAGGTTCCCTTGCCGCAATGAACGGCGAGGACAGCCAGACCTTCGGCGTATTGTTCGAGTTCCAGGTGGTGGATGTGGACCTGGCGTGGGGCCAGGATCACCTCTTCACCTCGGCGTGCCCGGGCGTAGGCACGCTCGCCGTTCACATGCAGGGCCGAGTGGGCTGGCGGAACCTGCGCGATCACCCCTTTGAAGTGGGGCAGGGCGGCGGCCAGGGTATCTGGAGCGGGCCAACGATCATCCTGTGCCACGACCTTTCCCTGGTTGTCGCCGGTATCCGTTTCGGAGCCGAAGCGGATCCAGCAGCGGTATTTTTTGTCGCCGGCCAGGACCATGGCGAGGGTTTTGGTCGCCTCGCCCAGGGCCACGGGGAGCAGCCCTTCGGCAAAGGGATCCAGGGTGCCACCATGTCCGGCCTTGTTTGCGCCGGTCAGACGACGGACTGCACTGACCACCCCGAAGGAACTCATGCCCACCGGTTTGTGCATGGCGAGCCAGCCGCTGGGACCGGGTGCCTGGTTTTTTTTGCTCATGGTTGAACTTTCACGTTGCTGGGCATGGGGCATTTTTGACCACGGAAAAGTTGCGCCCATCCATCATGGCACGGTGCGAACGGGAGTGGTCGTGTGGATGGGCATTTTCGACAAGAAAAGGATCGCGTCGAAGATTTCCAGGGTTGGGTTTGCGGAGAGCTTCCAGGTTTCTGGTTAAAATCAATCCACGGTCAACATGGGAAGTTTCTCGATTTTCGGGGAACAGCATCGAGGGTGCGTGAGACCCCTTCCGGGTCACCTGCAATAACAGTAAGATAAGCGCGCACCGGTTGATCCGGCTCCGAACGTCCCTGCTCCCAATCTTTCAGCGTCCCAATGGGAATGTGATAGCGTAGCGCAAATTCCTCTTGCGATAATCCAAGCGCACGCCGCAAGGTCTTGGTGCGGGGTATACGCTTTGCACGCTGCAATTGGTCGGGAGTCATGGGACGTGCATCGGGGTCGGTGGCTGCTGCCGCTGAAATTTCGTCTTCAGTCATGGGGCGCATGGGCATTTCAGGGAAATCTCTTTCGCTACCATCGGCAAGTATTTCAACGACTGTACCGTCAGCGCGAATTTTCGCGGAAATAATCGTCTTGCTCATGTCGCTCTGCCCGCCGTGCTGAAATGATCCAGATGTGTTCATGGCGTTCTGTGTAGGTCACATGCAAAAGAACACTGTCACACAAACCAACCAGATTCGTGCGCTCTTCCCCGTAATTTTCACGCTCGTCAATCCAGGCGACTGCAAACTTGTCGCCAATCGCTTGGGCACCTTGCTCGAACGTCACGCCGTGTTTGTGCCAATTGGCCTTGGCCTTCTGGGAATGCCAGCCGAACTGCTGTCTCATGGTACACGGGTTATCTGTAGTCAGACCAGGATGAAATCGGGTTGCCCCACTCACACGTGGCACACAAACGACATCTCACTCTATCATGGGGCAACACGCCGGAACAGGCCTGAGAAAGACGGATCCCGGACACATGGGCAACTTATCGATTGCTCCAAGGCGTGATTGCGCTACAATGGGGTTTCCAACAATCGACGATGTGACGTATCCTTCGAGCGTCACCATCCAACGGCCACTTTCAGGAGCGATTGCCCCATGTCCTTGACCTTGACCCAGAATGCCACCCGCAAGCTCGATTCCCTTCTCAAGGAAGAGAACAATCCCAAACTCAAATTGCGGATTTTTGTTTCGGGCGGCGGTTGTTCCGGTTTCCAGTATGGCTTCACCTTCGACGAAAATCAGGATGGTGAAGACCTCCTGCTGGAGTCGGATGGTGTCGGTGTGCTTGTGGACCCCATGTCTCTCAATTATTTGCGGGGAGCCGAGGTGGATTTTGTCGATGATTTGAACGGATCCCATTTCGTGATCAAAAATCCGAATGCGGGCAGCAGTTGTGGCTGCGGCAACTCCTTCAGCCCGAAAACCGATGGCAGTGGTTGTGGTCACGCGACCTGATCCGGACGCATTTTTTTGTCCCGGACAGTAAAGACCAGGGAAAACGCCGATTCCTCTTCCAGACTCCCTGTTTGTGACATGATCAACAAGGAGGGAGTCTGGGGAGGCGTTCCCCAAGGTTTTGTTTTTTTTCTGTTGTATGGGGTTGCGGAATCAGGCGAGGCACCCCATATTCAAGATCATGAATAACCCTGTTGACTGTTGATCCAGACAAGCAGGGGAGATGAGGTAAGCAACTTCCCCAAGGAACATTCATGGCCAACAAACCACCCAAAAAAGCCCCTCCTGCTGCCCCCCCTTCCGATTCCGATGATCCTGCCGATCCTGCCAAATCCGCTGATGCCACGGATTCTGCCGATTCGTCTGCGGATGAGACTGAAAAGAACAGTCCTGATGCGGAGAGCGGTGCAGAGTCATCCGATGGTGCCAACTCGCCAATCCGGATCGAAGATGTTCTGCCCACGGAGCTGGTCCTCTATCCTTTGGGGGGCCGACCGTTTTTTCCGGGCATGTTGACGCCGATCCAGGTGGAAGGCTCGCCCTATTACGAAACCATCCGCTGGGCCTTGGACTCTCCCGGCAAAATGTTCGGCATCATTCTGAGTCGCGCCGAAGATGGGCAGGAGGTTTACAATCCGGACAAACTGTTCCGGTTTGGCACCGTGGTGCGTATTCTGGAAGCAGCCCTGAACGAACCGGAAAAGCAGGTCAAACTCCTGGCCGAAGGGATATCCCGTTTTGAACTTGCGGAGATCATTCCGGGCGATGGACCCATGCGGGCCAGGGTGATCCACCACAATACCGCCACGGAACTGCTCGATCAGGATACCCTGAAACCCTACACCATGGCGGTGATCAACACCCTGAAAGAGATTCTCAAATACGACTCGCTCTACCAGGAACAGGTGAAAATGTTCCTGTCGCGCCACAATTTCAGCGAGCCGAACCGGTTGGCGGATTTTGTCGCCTCGATGACCAGTTCCAGCCGCGAAGAACTCCAGGAGGTCCTGGAAACCCTGCCCATCATCACCCGCATGGAAAAAGTCCTCTCCCTGCTGAAGAAGGAGCTGGAGATTGTCAAGCTCCAGGACAAGATTTCCAAACAGGTGGAAGAGGGCATCTCCGACAACCAGCGCCATTTTTTCCTGCGGGAACAGCTCAAGGAGATCCAGAAGGAACTCGGCATTACCAAGGATGACCGGACCGCCGATCTGGAACGGTTTCGGAGCCGCATCGAAAAATTGACCCTGTCGGAGGAGGCGCAAAACCGCATCCGCGAGGAGATGGACAAGCTGGGGGTTTTGGAGACCAGTTCTTCCGAGTATGGCGTCACCCGCAACTATCTTGACTGGCTGACCTTGCTTCCCTGGGGTGTCCACTCCAAGGACAAGGTGGATCTGAAACGGGCCAGGCGCATCCTCGATGACGACCATGACGGTCTGGACGATGTGAAAGAACGTATTCTGGAATTTTTGGCCGTTGGCAAACTGAAAGGGGAGATTGGCGGTTCCATCATTCTGCTTGTGGGGCCGCCCGGCGTGGGCAAGACGTCCGTGGGCCGGTCGGTGGCGCGTTCGGTCGGACGCCAATTTTATCGTTTTTCGGTGGGGGGCATGCGCGATGAAGCCGAAATCAAGGGCCATCGTCGCACCTACGTGGGGGCCATGCCCGGCAAGTTCATCCAGGCCATTCGCCATACCAAGGTGGCCAATCCCATCATCATGCTCGACGAAGTGGACAAGATCGGGGCCAGTTACCAGGGCGATCCCGCCTCGGCCCTGCTGGAAGTCCTCGACCCCGAACAAAATACCGAATTTCTGGACCATTATCTCGATGTCCGGTTCGATCTGTCCAAGGTGTTGTTCATCTGCACGGCCAATCAACAGGATACCATTCCCCGTCCCCTTCTGGACCGCATGGAAGTGATCCGTCTCTCCGGCTATATCGCCGAAGAAAAATTGCGCATTGCCCGCAATCATCTGATTCCCAAGCAACTGGTCAAAAATGGCCTGACCCGTGTGGACCTGCGCATTGCCACCGATGCCCTGCGTACCATGATCGACGGGTATGCGCGGGAGGCCGGGGTGCGGCGTCTGGAGCAAAAAATTGGTTCCATTGCCCGCAAAACGGCAGTGCGTATCCTCGATGGTGCCGAAAAACCCATCCGGGTCAACCGGCAGGACGTGGAATCCTTCCTGGGCAAGCCCGATTTTCGGGACGAAAAACCCCTGAGTGGTATCGGCATCGTGACCGGTCTGGCCTGGACTGCCATGGGGGGGGCCACCCTGGATGTGGAAGCGGTCCGGATCAGTTCGGAAAAAGGCGGCAAAAACAGCATTATCTTGACCGGTTCGCTGGGTGATGTCATGAAAGAGTCCGCCCAGATTGCCCACAGCTACCTGCTTTCCCATGCCGACAATCTGGATGGCGAGATCAGCAACATTGAAGGAGTCATCCATTTGCATGTACCCGAAGGGGCGACACCCAAGGATGGTCCATCGGCGGGCATCACCATGACCACCGTGCTGCTGTCGCTCATGCGGCAGGAGGCCGTGCCCCGACGTCTTGCCATGACCGGCGAAATCACCCTGACCGGTCAGGTCCTGGCCGTCGGTGGTATCCGGGAAAAAGTGATCGCTGCCCGTCGGGTCGGAATCCGGGAACTGATTCTCCCCGATGCCTGCCGCAAGGATTACGGCGAAGTCCCAGACCATATTCGCGAAGGGTTTACCGTCCATTTCGTCAAAAAATATCCCGAAGTGGCGCGGATCGTTTTCGGTAAATGATGCTTTTCACGCTGGTCTGGTATACCATGTGCGAATGATCCGGGGCGGGTGCCTGTACCCTGAACAGGGGTCGTTGTGCCGGAAACCGGTACGGGTGGTTTTTCATCATGGAGGAGGGGAACAATGCCCAATACTGTCGAACTCACCAACCCGGACCAGCTTGCCACGCTGACCGGCAAAAGTTTTGCGATTGCCAAACTGGGTGGCGGCAAGGCGTCCTTGACTCCCTTGACCCCTGCTGCCGGCAGCCAGAGCGTGCCAGCCAAGATTCTCCTGCAAGGGGTTGAAATCGAGGGTTTGCAGGCTGCCCAGGCAGCCGTCGGGCAGGGTGGAGCGGCACAGGCCGGTACAACAGGTGGGCAGACATTGCTTGCCGCCAAAATACCGTTGGTCGAAATCGAAGGTGCTGGAAAAACAGTCGGAGCCGGAAAATCGACCACGGTCATTTCCCTGCAAACCCAGGGCATCCTGAAGGCCGGTACGCCAGGGACCATTGAATTGCTGCGTGGTGAGGCCAAAATTGCCCCCGCTGCCCAGACAGCACCTGCCAAGGCACCCCTCCAGGGGAATCCGGTCGGTGCCACCGCCGGCGGGGTCAAGGCCCAGACAGTGGCCATGACCGCCACGCCAGGGGATCATGGCGGGGCCGCTGCCAAAAATCTGGCCATGGGTTCGACCCTTGCCAAAGGAACCGGTCTGGGTGTGGGCCTCACGGTCTGGGGTCCGCTGTTGCTGGCTGGAGTGGCCACGGCGGTTGTTGGCGTCGGGGTTTACAATTATCTCCAACGCAGAAATGGCCAGACAAACTGATCGTAAAAAAACGTTTTCCAAATGGCCGAATCGATGATCAAGGCCAGTTTTTCGAACGTTTACTCATGCAGAGTGCGGATAGTTACCAAAAAAATTGAGAAGGGCATGTGGACGAAAAGTCGTCGCATCCCAACAAAAGATCCTGGCTGGATGCTATGGCTGTGGCGCGTCTTGAAGGTGATTGTTCTGGGTTTTTTCATTGCCCTGTTGGCCGGGCTGCTGACCAGATCCATTCTGGCGCATCTGCTCGGCTGGACGCGCATTCACCATTGACGTTGCGCCATGATTGACGCCCAATGTCGGTCCTGTCGCGACTTTGCCATTGTCCTGGATATCATCGTCAATCTGGTGCAGGCCCTTTTCATGGGACTCATGGGCTTGTTCACCGGCAGCATGGCGTTGCATGCCCTGGCGCTTCACGCCTTGGGTGACTTTCTGGCCAAGGGACTGACCTTCATCAGCCTGAAGATTGCCTCCTGGAGACCCACGCCGGCCTTTCCCTATGGTTTTGGGAAACTCCAGTTTCTGGCATCGGGCATCATCGGTGTCGGTCTTTGTACGGGATCTGTCCTGTTTCTTGCGGAGAATGTCCGCCATATCAACGAACGCCTGGTCGAATCACCTGGACTTCCTGCCATTTTGGCTGCCCTGGCTGGTTTGTCGTCCAGCGAAATCATGCACCGATTCCAAAGCTGTGCCGGCGAGCGCAACAACAGCCCCATACTCAAGGCCTCAGCCGCTGATAATCGCGCTGATGCCCTTTCCTTTGGCGTGGTGGCCATTGGCCTGTTTCTCTCCGCTTTGGGTATTGCGGTTGCGGATCATATTGCGGCCACCCTGGTTTCCATCCTGATCATCAAAATGGGTCTGGAGATTGTCGCCGAAAGCTTCCATGGTCTGATGGATGCCGCCTTGCCCGGCAACGTCATGGAAAAAATCCATCAAATGGTCAAAAACTGGCATGAACAGGTGAGCGTGGAAATGTTGCGGGGTCGCAAACTGGGGGATGCCTGGGAGATCAATCTGACGCTGCGGGTTCCGGCAATCTGGACCACCCTGGTCGCCCACCAGCAGACCCAACAGCTCCGGGAACTCATTCACCGCCAGATTCCGCATACCCGGGATGTGTTCATTGCCATCCTTCCCTCTCAGGAATGATGGATGCCGGCGTGACAAAATTTTTCCGGACTGGGCGCGGAGGTTGGCTTGGCACGGCACTGCTGGTGTTTCTGTTGGCGGTTCTGGCGCATGTGGGCACGCTGTCCGGCGAGTTTGTTCTGGATGACCGTCCTTTTCTGATCGACAATCCAAAAATGGCGGATGTGGCCCGGCCTCCCAATTTTTTTTCCGGGGGACTTTGGACGTTCAGCAACATTCCGGTCGGGGATGATGCCATCTATCGGCCTTTCTTTGTGGCCACCCTTTGGCTGAATAACCCTAAATCCGGCAATTGGATCGGTAGCAATTTGGAGAATATCTTGAGAAAATAGG